>NZ_JANRHN010000070.1:0-2793 GCF_024733745.1 Bacteroides sp. ET225
GTAAACTTCCAATTTTAGGGCACCCCTTTTTAGACGGGCGCCAGCAGGCACCCGTCTAAAAAAGAGTCCACAAATTTAACGATTATTATTTGCATATTGTCATGGGAAGCAGGTTTTCGTAATCCGTTCTTCCCTTTTTTAATTCTCTGAGCAGCCTGCAGAAGTAATCCCTGAAGGAGACACCTACCTGTTTGCAGGTTTCTATAAAGGTATTATAGATTGCGGAGTTCTGTATTCCTTTCACGCTTCCGAAGAACAGACTGTTCTTTCGTTGGACAGTGATTGGTCTTATCGCTCTTTCAGCCGCCATATTGTCTATTGAGTATTCTCCATCGTTTCTGTAGGCGAAGATCTGATTCCAGAAGTTCTTCAGATACTTAAGGGCCTTGCCCATAAGTTCACTTCGGCTCTCATCCGGATTTGCAAGCAGATCATAAAGCTCTGTCCTTATCTTATCAATGATTTCCGTCGTTTCCTTACTGTTTCTTCTGTGGTAAATCTCGTCTGCGGTAAGTTTTTCCCGGCGGTAAGTATCTTCCATGCCGTATAACTTTCCTATCAGCTCAAGGAAGATTCTTGCCTGCAGGCTTCCCTGGTCGAAGGCATACTTGAACTTGGCCCTTGCATGAGCCAGACAACAGAGATGCTCTATATCCATAAGTTCGTTGTCAAGATACATATATACGTTATAACCGTCACTCTGCAGTGATTTGATTTTTGCATCACCAAGGAACTCCTTCAACACATTTCTGCTCCTTCCTCCATGTTTCTGCAAACCTTCATCGTCCGTTGTGTCCTCATAAAAGAAGATGACAATACGGGCTTTTCTGTTTACCAGACACCACATATAGGTCTTGCGTTTCTTATTGTAAGCGTGGTAACGAAGCCATGTCTCGTCCACATTCACGTTCGCACCGTCCTGAAGGGCAATCTTCTTGAGGGCAGGTATCAGCTTATTGAGTTGCATTGCACCTTTGTCGGCCCAGTTCAGCAGGTTCTGGACAGAAGTGTTCCAGTCCATATCCGACAGACGGTTTTTAGCTTCCCTGTATGCTGGCGTTGACATCTGGAAGCGGTTGAACATAAGATACGAGAGCATGTTTGCCGTAATGCTTGTACCCGGTACAATCTCATTGTAGATGTCAGCCCGGGCGTCATCTTTCATGGGAAGGAACATGCTTTCAATCCTGCCGTCGGCATGCTTTACCTTAAGCACTTCAAAGTGATGTTCCTCAATATGGCTCACGATATTTCTTATTTTACGATAGCTCGATGATATCACTACAGACCCCTCAGGAAGCATTGTATAATCGGACTTGTGTATTATCGGGGTGCCTACACAGTTCTTGTTGTATCTCATCCCTTTTCTATACGGTCTTTCCTTGGAATGAGGAGTGGCCGGAGTATCCTGCGTGTCGCATGATGCGGAAGGCTCTGACTGTGGAACTTCACCAGCCGGAGCAGTGGGAGTACCGTCAAAGTCATCCTTGTCGTCATGCTTTCCTTTTACGACCTTTTTGCGGTCAATGCCTTTAAGGCTTTTGGATGAAGCGTAAGTCTGGTTATTCATAAGTGAAAGACGCTCGACAAGGGCGTTATGCTTTTTCTCAAGCTTTTTGTATTCCTTGTCGCGGAGCTTGCATTCAATGGCAGCCTTCTCAGCCTTGCTGTTTGCCTTAAGCAGGGCATCTGTAAGGGAATCAATCTTACGGTTGGCGTCCTTCAGGTCTTTTCCTATTTCATCAAGTCGTGCTATCATTTCATCAAGCTGCTTGCTCTTGTTCTGATTCTCTTCAAACAGGAACAGGGCGAACCTCTTTATCTGCTCATTATCCATACCTTCAAGGGGTGTATGCTCCTTTTCAGGCCTGTTCATCATCTCTTCAAGATGCTTCTGTCTGAGTATGTGTTCTATAAGTTCCTCTGTTTCCATGTTCTCTAAATTTTATGTAAAGATACTCATTTTCAGTGAGATACGCAAATGTTTAGAGAGCTTTTATTGCTGATATTCAGAGTTTTATCATTAAATTCTTATGCTCGTTATTACCGGAGTTTCAAGTATCGTGACCAGGTCTTTCCAGTCTATCTTATACACTGTCACGTCATCCTTGCGCTCTATCCTCATGAACCTGTAGCCCTTTATGAAGGACTTCTCATGAAGATAATAGGCATTGCGCTCATAGTGTATCATGCGAACCTTGCGCTGGTCTTTAGACATGAACATGTAAACATCGCCGTTCATCGGGTCACGGTGGTACCTGCCGCGGATTATCTCACATATACGCTGAGCCTTGCATCTCATATCGTGAAGTTCAGGAAGATAATAGAAGTTATGCAGTCCGTTAATACTTAGCATAAGCCCTCCAGTTTCTCCACCAGTGTTTTCAGCCCCTGATAGTCTAAGCCTTTCTTCTGTATGCACAAGCCCTCACGGGTTCTTATCGTCACCATAATGCTTCCTTTATGGGGAGTTGTACGTTTGGGCTTGTCTTTAGCAACCTCCTGCCGTTCTTCATTGCCTGTCCGAATCAGCTCTTCCGGAATTCCTTCCACTTCTACAGATACAACCTTTTTCTGTGTCTTCTTGAACCAGTCATAGAATGCCGTGTATGGAATATTGTTGCCAATGCAGAATGAGTTGATGGAAACTCCTTTGGGTTCGCCCTCGGTCTTGTAGAGGAACCACAGTCTTTCAAAATCTTTTTCGCTAAACATAATCTTTCGAGTTTTAAGTTTAGCACGAAGGTAAAGGAAAGGGACATACTAGTCAATACGCCAATTTTGGAAGCTTAC
>NZ_JANRHN010000071.1:0-2381 GCF_024733745.1 Bacteroides sp. ET225
TCCCTCTCATAATATGGAATTTTGCTCAGGACATCTTCCATCCAGATTCTAGGGTCTACTTCTGCTGATTTGCAGGTGGCAATCAGTGAGTACACGATGGCAGCCCTGTATGCGGATGCGTCGTTGCCGCAGAACAGATAGTTCTTTCTTCCCAAAGCCAAAGGTCTTATGGCATTTTCTATGCGGTTGTCATCAATTTCGATTCTTCCGTCGTTTACGTATCTGGAAAGTCTTGGAAGGAGCGTGTAAGTATATTCGATGGCTTTACCCATACGGCTTTTAGGAAGCACTCTAAGATAAGCATCCTGCAGCCACTTTTCAAATTCAAGTATCAGCGGATAGGACTCATGGATACGTTTTTCCTTACGCTCTTCAGTAGTGAGCCCTGCATCATTGGCATCAGACTCTATCCTGTACAACTTGCCGATGTAGTGAATCGCCTGTGTAGCCAGGGTCCTGTTCTCTTCCAGAGCATCCACGTATTTTCTTCTGACATGTGCCCAGCAGCCGGCCAGAGTAATTCCTTTCATCCGCTCAAACTGTTCGTAAGCTGCATAGCCGTCACATTGCACAATGCCACGGCAGCATCCCAGCAGTTCACGGGCTACCATGCCCGAACGGCTGCCACGGTCATAATGGAACATGACGTCCCCCGTGATGCCGTCGCGTACGCACCACTCATACCCCTTTTTCGCCTTATGTTTCTCATTGTCCATAACAGGAATGACACTCTCGTCCACTTGTATATACTCACTGGAGAGTATCTTCTGTTTGAGCAGGTTGTACAGAAGCCTGAGTTTCTCCACCGCCATTTCATACCATCCGCACATGGTAGATTCGCTTATGATGATTCCTGATTCGCGATACTGCTGTATCAGACGGTAGAGCGGGAGATGATGCATGAACTTGCCGATGATAATGTCCGTCAGGACCGAGGCGCCTGCCATACATTTGCTGACCGGGACAAGAGGAAGAGGATGAATCAGAATCTGCCTTTCCTCGGGATATTTCTCCATATCGGATTTTCTTATCACTTTGTGACGGACGGTCTTCAGGATATATACTTTTGCCGGAACACGCTCCAGGCGTGAACTCTCTTCCTTTCCGATTTCAATGAAATCATCCTTAAGCCTGCCTTCCCCGTCAGTTGTTCCTTCGGGGTAAAGATCAACAACTTCTACCGGAAGAGAAGATGTATCCAAGGGCTTGCGGGACGGCTTCTCCTTGACTTTTATGGTTCTGGTGATTTCTTCATCGCTTTTGCGGACTTCATCCTCCATCCGGGATATTTCCATGGAGGACATTTCTTCTTTTGAGAACAGAAACAACTGGTTGGGATCAAGCGGAAGATTTTTTTCGCTCATCCGTCCGAAGACTTTTTTCCGGAGCCGGTACAGCGACTGCTCCAGCGAAGCAACCCTGCTGATAAGCGCCGCTTTATCCTGGCGGAGCTTATCAATCTCTTCCAATAAGGCTTTTTCCTGTTCTTCCGTAAGCATCTGTATCTCATTGTTTCACAATGTAAATATACTAAAATCCAATGACATACAAAAGCAAACAGAGTAAGAAAACGGCACTATTTTCGAAGTTTCTGCAGGTTTTCAAGTCTCGTGCGACGGGAGTCGCGGGCTTCCATGATACCCTCCACTATCATGACAAGTTCCCGCCATTCTATATTTGCACAGACCTCATTGTCGTTGACAGAATCAGGCTTGCCTAAGGTACCGGCTTCCAGAAGTTTGGAATACAGCACCATGCCGCCCGGCTCCCAATGCAGGAGCTTTATGCGGTCACGGGCACGGTTTATGAAGATATACACATTGCCGCTGCAGGGGTCCTGACCCATGGCGTCGGTGATGATACCGCTGAGAGTATGAAAGCTTTTGCGCATATCAGTAGGGCGGTTATACAACAGATAGCGCATACTGTCATTAAGGCTGAACATGGCTGCAGGCCTGGATGATTGAATACAGTTCCTTGCCGTTCAGTTCACCGCAGATACGTATGGCACTACCGGCCGGAGTACGTATTTCTATCTCTTTCAATCCGCTTGGCATGGCCGGTATACTTTTCTGTTTACGTCCGCTCGTTCCGGCAAATGAAGGAACCGGAACAAAAGATCCGCTGTGCGGAAGCTCGATAAACTCACCTTGAGCCGTTTTACCAGATGATTGCTCGGCGGCATAACGGGATTTGCTGTCATAAAACCGCCATACAGGGATATTGAGTTCCTCCAGTCTTGACTTATAAGTCATTTTGTGCTCTTTGCAGTAGTTCATTATCTCTACCACTTCTTCTCGTGTCATCATAACTTGGCTTTTTGGACGTAAAGTTAATGATGGAAGTTGGAGACGAAAATACGTGGTTTACCGAATGCTTAC
>NZ_JANRHN010000072.1:0-2287 GCF_024733745.1 Bacteroides sp. ET225
ATATGGTTTTTATCCTATTGCGGACTTGATATTGCGGAATGGGATGCTCATTTTTGGCTAAAAAACTCTTTCAAGCATCATTTTACAATCTATTTTCATGCTTTGAATGAAAAAATCGATAAAACACAGATGATTATCAAGGGAGAATTGTAACTTTGCAATTGGATGGAGGTAACTCTTTCCAAGACATGTTAAAAAAAGAGGTGTTATGTCTTCTTCTTGTATGTACGAAGCCTGAGAACCTTCAAACAATGGAAACAAAAGATGATATAATGGTCTCCACGCATATGCGTGGGGCTGTTATTCCCACATCTGTTTCCAAAGGTTTTCTCAGGGCCTGTACATTAAGAAGTGTGGCATGCAGTTCCACGCTTTAACGTATAATTAAAAGTCCTTTGGGAACTGGAAGGGTTATGGGAATATGAACAAACTTATCTTAGATGGTTTTCCTTATTCAAAGGAAGAATTTCACGATTTATGTGCTACCGTAGATACTCTAATAATGGAAGTGTTTCACAAAGCATCTTCAAAATATCCTTCAGCACAATCTCTACAGATACTGAAAGGTTATCAGAGTTTAAAATACCCACTAATGGCAATTTGGGAACATTATGGATTTGGTAAGATTGAGGACATTTCGCTTCCAACAACTCCTTTATTGTATTATCGGGCTTTTAAAGTAGATACAATAGACACTTTGAATAAAATGATAACAGGCTATACCGCTGAAAATCCGTTTAATTTTTATGGAGTTATTCCAAATTCTGAAAAGATATTAGAGAAAATGTTAATTGCCTATCGTCATCTACTGAAGAACTTGCTTTCTGGCAATTTGCATTTTAATAATACTGGCGATTTACTGAAATCAATCTTGCATAAATCTTTCGAATTTAATGCAACAAGTTATGAAATTTATGAGAGTGGATGTTGTATCCAGCATGAAACATGCAATACATATATATTCACGGAGCATTCAATATACATAGGGATGAGGTTTAGAATAATAAATAATCCAACTTACATTGATGATAAGTTTTCACTTGCTACTTCTTCCGAGGATTTACTTGAAGACAGAGTGCAGTATGGTAGGCTCCGTCCCATAGATAATACTAATGGAGTTTCATCAAAGCCTATTGTCTGCAACATCTTTCCTCAAAATGGAATTCTCCGTTTTGCTACACCTAATCCTCTACGGCTTGTAGAGTTCTCTGGGATATTTAAACTTATCAATTAAACTCAATAACAATGACTTCTGAAAAACTATTTGAACAAGCATCTGCACTCATTCAGAGAAATGATGCATTACGTAACAGTGAAGAAGCTTGGAATATTGTACGTGCGCTTCAAATTCTAATTGAAGCTAATAAATTGGAGTCGGAGATTACACCATTAAAAATTAAAATTATAATTGGAATGGCTTCCTGCAACTATTTGATGGGCAATTTTCTTCATGCGTATAACTGTGCTGTGATTGCTAAAGAGAAAATAGATGAATATATTGAATTCGCATTTGACGATTCTTTTACAAGAAAAATGTTGGGAGAGGAGGAATGTGATAAAATGATTGAAGCTGTAAAGCGTAATATAAGTATAGGCGCGGGGTCTCGCCTAATGGAAAATTTCGTTTTGAGTTATATCAGTACAAACAACATAAGAAAGACCTTTCCTCCTAAAGATGATGCTCCATTTACAAGAGACGAATTGTACCACTTAATTCATTCTATTGAACGTATTAAAAGTGCTATAGTTTCACAGGCTTATAGCCGTGGAGTACAACAGGTTGCAAAGCATATTGAGTCTACATTCAATAGTTACAAATATCCTCTTTATTATATTTGGCAAAAGTATAAGTTCGGAAGAGATGAGGAAGTATGGGTTGAAGGTGAGAATATGTTACCGTATCATATGTTTATAGCAAAAATAAAGGAAAATACAGACGAACTGATATCTAAGTTATGTAGTGACAATCCGTTTGCGCTATTGAATAATGGTTCTGTAATTACTCAATTACTTCAAATAATCCTTGGCGATTTACAGGCTAGACTACAAGGAGGAAGAATATAATGCGTTCCTAAGTATGAATAGTTTGTTACTGGCAACAATGTCACTTATAGTGTAATAAGAGACTGTTCAAATTTGAACCAGTCTCTTATCATAAATCAATTGTTGATCCCAATTAGTTATTAGTTCCATTTTTAGTTATTGTGGGCGCTCATCTTCTTGAGATTCTTTTTCTCTAAAAACACCATTTCGAACACATTCTATAGCATCTGTGCTATAATGTATA
>NZ_JANRHN010000073.1:0-2287 GCF_024733745.1 Bacteroides sp. ET225
TGTTTTTATTCATGATTCAGTTGTTTATATGCGAAGGTATATATTTTCATGAAAGCCGCAAGAATCTGCCGGGAATTTGCAGACGGATGCGTTTGGCAAATGAAAATGGCGGTGCAGGCTCTCTTGCCGACCGCCATTCTGTGATTTGTTTTTATAGAAGAGATTTAAGTTGTTTTGGCAATAAAGACTCGCATTCGCCCATTGACAATTGCTGGTACATGGAGTCGAGTCTTTTTTACAAATCATACTATTTCATGACAATCTTATTCTTTCTTGCCGCTTCCCGCATGCCGTTTTGCACTAACGGTTGCTTCAGCATGTTTACAAAGTTATGCTTTTTTTACGAATATACAAAAAAATAGGCAGGTAAATTTGGGATATTTTGATGCCATAACTTAGAATGAAGCTATTTTTAGGTAGAATTTGGCTCTCTTATAGATTGAAACTTTTTTGAGAACGATACTTTCTCACCGCTGTCTGTTGTGATGAATTAAGGTGGAAAAGGGAAAGGATTCACAGCGTGGCTTACAAATTAAAAGCAAGAGCCTGTTTCGATACCGGTTATACGTTTGTGCCAAATTGCGCATAGTGGCATTGAGGATTATAATATCTGGTGTTCTTTTCTTGCAATAACCGAAATATTTGTCTTATTTTGCCACCGTTTTTCAGAATGAAGATTTATGGAAGATTTCTTATTGACAACGGTGCAAATATCCGGAGAGCGGGAGAACAGCCTGCTTAACAGAAAAATGATTTTCCGGATTCTAGGCATTCTGCTTACTATGGAAGCGATGCTTTTTCTGGTGTGCATGGGAGTTTCCCTGTACTATCAGGAGGCGGACTATATATATTTTGTTTATTCAGCATTGTTGAATGCGGGAGTAGGAGGGCTGCTGATTCTAGGGGGGCGGAATGCGAAGAATATTGTAACTCGCAGGGACGGCTATTGTGTAGTTGCTTTTACGTGGCTGCTTTTCACTGCCTTCGGCATGCTTCCCTTTTATATCAGCGGGAGCATTCCTTCTGTTGTCGATGCCTTTTTTGAAACGATGTCCGGATTCACGACAACAGGAGCTACGGTGCTCGACAATATTGAATCGCTTTCTCATGGAATGCTTTTCTGGCGCAGTTTCACGCATTGGATCGGAGGGCTGGGAATCGTTTTCTTCACGATTGTCGTATTGCCGATTTTCGGAGTGGGCAACCAGGTGTTGTTCAAGGCTGAGGCTACGGGCGTGACGCACGACAAGATCCATCCGAAGATCAGTGTGATGGCCAAATGGCTTTGGACAGTGTATTCCATTCTGACCATTGTAGAAACCGTTCTGCTTGTGATTGGGGGGATGGGATGGTTTGATGCCGTCTGCCATGCTTTCGGAACGACTGCTACGGGAGGATTCTCCACAAAACAGGCGAGTGTAGCCTATTGGAACTCTCCGTTCATCGAGTATATCATTGCCATATTCATGATCTTGTCGGCGATGAACTTTTCATTGTATTTCATGTGCATGAAAGGGCGTTTCGGCCAGTTGTTCCGCGATGATGAAACGAAATGGTTTTTAGGATCTATCCTTATAGTTACGCTGCTTATCGCTGTTTCGCTGGTCTTGCAGAACGGCTATGGGGTTGAAGAAGCTTTCCGCAAGTCGCTTTTTCAGGTTGCTACGCTTCATACGTCAAGCGGATTCGGTACGGACGACTATATGAAATGGGCTCCGTTTACGTGGGTGCTGCTGATGTATTGTATGTTTGCCGGAGGCTGCACCGGATCTACCAGCGGCGGGGTTAAAATCATGCGTCTGCTTATCGTGGCCCGGAATATCAAGAATGAATTCCGCCGTATGATGCACCCGCGTGCCGTGCTGCCGATCAAAGTGAACCGTATGGCTGTTTCTCAGTCCACCATATCGATGGTGAGCACATTTATTCTGCTGTATCTTGCCTGCATCTTTGTCGGGTGGCTGGTTTATATGTTTATAGGACTCGGTACGATGGAGGCTTTGAGCATTACTGTGTCGAGTATAGGAAATGCCGGACTGGCGATGGGAGCGTTTGGACCCGCCTATTCATGGAATGCGTTGCCGGAAGCAGGAAAATGGCTGTCGTCTTTCCTTATGCTGATAGGACGTCTGGAACTGTTCGGCATTCTGCTGATGTTTTCTCCGAGTTTCTGGGAAAAGAGATGAACACGTAAAAAGGGATATTCAAGAAATAGTATAAAATTAGCCAACTAATTCATTGCGAGTTAGTTGGCTTTTTTGTATCTTTAGGTATTCCCCCGTAAATA
>NZ_JANRHN010000074.1:0-1996 GCF_024733745.1 Bacteroides sp. ET225
TGTGTTCGGGCTGACCATGTTCGAGAGCGAATACCGACGCAAGGAAATCGGCATCCGCAAGATCTTCGGCAGTACCACGGGGGAAATTCTCCGCATGTTCAACAAGCGTTACCTTTATATATTGATAGGATGCTTCGTCGTAGCCGCGCCCTTCGGGTGGTGGATCGGCCTCCACTGGCTTGAAGGCTTTGCCGAGAAGGCTCCCATCAGCGCATGGATATTTCTTATCTCGTTCCTGCTTGTCACCGCCATCACTCTCTTTACGGTTACGGTTCAGAGCTGGCGGACGGCGAGAGAGAACCCCGCAAACTCTATCAAGACGGAATGAAATAGAATGTAAAAACATAAAATGAATTTGTGTATGAAACGGATATTCATGTTTTTAGGTGTAATGCTGTTCTTTTTGTCGAGTGTCTTAGCCCAGTCGCTTGCTGGCTTTCAAACAGCGCATATAGGAAAGCAGGTGAAAGAGTTTTCGCTTGATTCGATAAACTTGTCTTCTCCTCTTGATTATTACTTGTCAAGGGCATGGGTGATGTCTTCGGGAAAAAGGAAGCATTGGACGGATATATCAACATTTAAATTCTCTTTTGACAATAATGCGCCTGATGAGAAAGTCAGCGATGCTTCCCGTTCCCGTATTTTGAACGAGTATATTGACAGTATCGTGTCGTATCGGGATTCGGTGGCGATTATTGTCACTCACAACATGGGAGAGCCATACATCTTTTGTAATTATTGCTGGATTGAGGACGGACGTTGGGTAAATGGCGGTCAAGGGTTGGTGAATCACTCGGCTGAAATCAGTAAAGAACTTCAGCAGAAGTTGCTCAGAAGTTATGCTAACTTGAAGCGGCTTCATTTAATAAGGAAGCTTCCGGCTTCGGCTAAGCCTTTTGCTGATTTTCTTGGGCAGGTCACCCAATCACCTGAAGCTTTTTTGTTCGATATGCTTAAGTCGCATAAACTGGTAATAAACGGAGAATATCATCGGAGAAAAGTATCGTGGGACATGTTGAAGCGTTTGATCGCCTTGCCCGGATTTGCTGATGTCGCAGGTGCTGTCTTTATGGAACTGCCATCGTGGTGCCAGCCGAAGATGGATGCGTTTATGAGAGCTGATAAACTTTGCGGCGAGATGGTTTTGGACATCTTCCGAGAGGAGCAGATTTACGGATGGTGGGACAGGGGTGAATATGAGTTTCTTTGTTCGCTCTGGCATCTTAATCATCGTCTTCCGGAGGAGAAACGAATAAAAGTTGTTCTGGCAGATTTTCAGCTTCCTTTTTCGAGAATAGCATCGCATGATGAGTTTGTGGCGGAAGACAGTGTAAGCGAAGACCGCAACACCCACATGGCAGATGTTATTTGTAAATGGTTTGCGGAGCAAAGAGATTTTCGCAGCGCATTGTTTCTCGTGGGATGCGCTCATGCATACAAGACATCGGTTCCTGGGATTGCTTCAGCTCCTGACGGAATGAGGCCGTCCCGAACAGCTGGAGCACAGCTGGCAGAACGCCTTGGAATGGAAAATGTATTCACTGTTTTTCAGCACGTCCTGACGAGCGATAACGGAGGAAACAATAAATCGCTGATACGGGGAGGCGTCTTTGACAAGGCTTTTGAGCTGAACGGAAACCGTGCGGTGGGTTTTGCGCTTAAGGACTCCCCGTTCGGCAAAGAGCCTTTTGACGGGATTTATGAAATGAAGTTTGATGCAGAAGCTGGAACATACGCTGACAATTTCGACGGCTATCTGTTCCTGCATCCTCTTGCTGATGAGCCGAAAGCAATACCTCTGACTGAAGTCTTCTCGGATAAGTTTGTAGAAGAGATGAAGCGGAGAGCACGCTATATGGGTAACGGTGAGAGAAAGGGAATATGGTTTGGGTGTACAGCCGACGAACTTACCAAAGAATACATCGTCGAAACGCTTCTGGAGGAAGATTGAATCGTTCTTCCTGGTTATAAAAGCGGAAAAATGAACGGTTAATAA
>NZ_JANRHN010000075.1:0-1876 GCF_024733745.1 Bacteroides sp. ET225
GAGGGTGTATCAAAATTCCGATACATCCTCTTTTCATATCCATCGGTAAAGAATGCATATAATGAAACAAAGCCCCGACTTTCCCAAGCCAAGGCTTTGCCATATCATAAAAATTTTGTATCTTTATGACATACAATCATATATATGTCAGCAAAGATACACTTTCGGGATTACAATCCCAAACAAACGATTCTTTTTCCCCATCGTCTTGACAAGGACATTGCGGGAAACGACCCTGTGCGCGTGGTTGACGCGGTAATTGATAACCTTAAGCTGGAAAACTTCCGCAAACTTTATAAAGAGCGCGGCCGCAGTCCATACCATCCGAAGATGATGCTCAAGGCCGTGATTTATGGCTACATGAACAACCTTTATTCCTGCCGTAAGATAGAGTCCGCCCTTAAGCGTGACATCCATTTTATCTGGCTGGCGGGTTATGAACAGCCGGACTTCAACACCATCAACCGCTTCCGCAACCGTGTGAAAGAAGAAATCAACCATGTATTCACACAGTTGGTGATAATACTGGCGGAAAAAGGATTCATCACTCTTGAGGTGGAATATATTGACGGTACAAAAATCGAATCGAAGGCCAACAAATATACTTTTGTATGGCACAAGACTACCGAGAGGAACCGTGCCAGGCTGATGGAGAAGATCAAGGCTCTTCTCGAACAGATAGATGAAGCCATAGCACAGGAAAACGTCCGGGAGGAAAACGGACAGGATTTCACACCGGCAGACCTCATGGATATTGCCGATGAACTCAACCGGTCTTTGGGGAAGGAACCTGAACCGGCAACAAAGCAGGAAAAGCGTCACCGGAAAGAAAAAGAGAGACAGATAAGGCAACTCAAGGAACATGCCGGCAAACTTGAAGGATATGACGAAAAGCTGCGCATCCTTGGCGAGCGCAACTCCTGTTCAAAAACCGACCCCGACGCCACGTTCATGCGCATGAAGGAGGATGCGATGAACAACGGGCAGACCAAACCGGGTTATAACCTTCAGATAGGAACGGAGAACCAGTTCATTCTTGACTTCGGCCTGTTTCAATCCCCCGGGGATACATTGACCATGATCCCGTTCTTCAACTCGTTTGCCGAACGTTACCATAAACTGCCGGGCAAGGCGGTTGCCGATTCCGGCTACGGTTCGGAAGAGAACTACCGGTTCATGGATGAAGCCGGCATTGCCGCCTATGTGAAGTACAATTGGTTCCACCGCGAACAGCGGATGCACTATGAGCCCAACCCGTTCAGTCCGCAATCTTTATACTACAATGCCGAAGGTGACTATTACGTCTGCCCGATGGGACAACACATGAAACGTATCGGTACGGCACGGTCAAGGACGGAAAGCGGATATGTCACTGAAAGCGCACGATACAAGGCCCGTCGATGTGAAGGATGCCCGCTTCGTGGAAGTTGTTTCAAGGCTAAGGGGAACAGGATTATCGAAGTCAATCACCGGCTGGACGAATATCGGAGGAAAGCCGGGGAGAGGCTCACATCAGAAGAAGGGGTCAGACGCCGGGGACGGCGGTGCATAGAGCCGGAAGCCGTCTTCGGACAGATGAAATACGACATGGCATACAAACGCTTCCGTCATTTTGGAATAGACAAGGTTGAAATGGACCTTGCCTTCTTTGCCATTGCCTTCAATCTAAAGAAAATGTGCTCAATAATGGCAAAAAAAGCCATTAAGGGAGGATATTGTCCAAAACAAAACCAATTTATGGCTATTCCTATAATTCTATATGCGAAGAATCAAAGATTTAAGAGATACTCTCTAAATAGGGCTGCCTAATAAATTTTAAGACTCAACAAAGGGAAAAAGAGGATGTATCAAATCTTCTCAATTTTGATACACCCTC
>NZ_JANRHN010000076.1:0-1756 GCF_024733745.1 Bacteroides sp. ET225
TAAGGGATATAAAGATTATGAGAAGATTTTCCGACTGGAGATCAATATAAGTGAAGAGATGGAATGGCTGCTTGGCGCTCCTCGCCCTCTTGGAGAACTGATAGGCAACGCTTCGCCGCATGTGCTGGCATCTTCCATAATATCCGGATGGTATGGTAATGCAGATTATGAGGTGGATGGGAATCTGTTCAATGAAACAGAGCTGGCAGGCTTCGGTAACTTCATGGAGGTATTCCAGCCCGAGATGCTGGGCGGTTCGGCTGACGCTCTCGAACGAAAGAACACCATACTGATTCCCGCTTCTATGGCCGAGCGTTTCTTCGGAACAACCGATGCCGTAGGCAAGATCCTGTTCAGAGGCAGGCAGGCGGACAACAATCCGGTAATGGTGGGCGGTGTCTACAAAGATTTTCCGGAGAATTCGCAGATTGGCAACTGCATCTACAAGCCGCTCCATTCCGAAGAGAACAAAGACAACTGGTTTAATTGGAACTACACCTGCCATTATCGGCTGGATAATCCGGCAAATGTTCGGGAAGTAGAGAATATGGCCTTTCAGCAACTGATGAAAGTAGCTCCCGAAGAACTGAAGAAAGATTTGGCTCAGGAGAAAGATGCTTCCCGATTTCTCCGCCTTGTTCCGTTGGCGGAGACTCATTTCTCGAAAGTGGGAAATAAAAGTGCCGGCAGTTATACGACGGTTTATCTGCTTATCTGCATCTCCTTGCTGATCGTAGTGGTCGCTGCCATCAACTTCATGAACTTCTCGCTGGCCGAAACTCCGATGCGCGTCAAAAGCATCAATACGCAGAAGGTATTGGGTGCTACCTCCCGGTCTCTCCGCGCAAGTCTGGTGATTGAAACGGTGCTGGTCAGCCTCATTGCCTTTCTTGTGTCTGTTCTTTTGCTTATGGTCCTGCACGATTCGGGATTGCAGGACTTGGTTGCGGTCAGTCTGAGTTTGGCGGAGCATCCGCTTCTGCTCGTCTTTACCATGGGTGTCAGCATACTGATGGGTGTGCTTGCTGGACTTTATCCTTCGCACTATGTCACTTCATTCCCTCCTGCGCTGGCATTGAAAGGCTCGTTCGGCCTCTCTCCAAAGGGACGGAAGCTGCGCACGGGATTAGTCTGCATTCAATTTTTCGTATCGTTCATGCTGATTATCGCCATCGGCATCATGTATGTGCAGAGCCGCTATATCCGCACTTCCGACTATGGCTATGACAAGGATGTCATTATTGTTGGCAATATGACTAAGGAAGCACGGGACCAGCAGGATGCCGTAGTAGATGAGCTGTCACACATCTCGGGCGTGGAGGGCGTGGCTTTCTCGGAATCTGTGCTAAGTTCGGCCGATAGGTATCAGTTTTGGGGAATAGGCAAGGACGAGAAGAATATCCAGTTCAATTGCTTGCCTGTGGATTACCGCTATTTGGAGGTGATGGGCATCCATGTCACCGAAGGGCGCGACTTCAAGCCGGGTGACGGCGATGTGTATATCTTCAACGAAGCCGCCCGCAAGAAGTATCCATGGATGAAAGTGGGGATGCCCGCCACAACGGGAGAGTTTCCTGTAGTAGGCTTTTGCGAGAACATCCGGTTCAGTACGTTCCGTAATGATGACACATCTGCTCCGATGGCGTTCTTCATTCCCGGAAGCAGTTTCGGCAACTGGAGTTTCCAGAAAACGGTCAACGTCCGCATCTCCGCCGGGACAGACAAAATAGCTGTTATCCACTCCTTGCAAAAGGCA
>NZ_JANRHN010000077.1:0-1753 GCF_024733745.1 Bacteroides sp. ET225
CAAGGGGTACAAGGATTATGAGCATATCTATCGGGTGGAAGTCTATCCCAACGATGACAACGGGTGGCAGACGTGGATGCCGCGCCCACTATGCGAACTGATAGGCAACGGTTCGCCACACATCCAAGCAATTTCCATCGTCAACTCTTTTTCCGGCTCGGCAAAGTTTGAGGTAGGCGGACATCAGTTCGAAGAAATCACCCTGTCCGGCTTCGGCAACTTTATGAAGACGTTCCAGCCCCGCATGATAGCCGGTTCTGCCGATGCGCTCGAACGGCAAGGGCAGGTGCTCATCCCACGCTCGATGGCGATGCGCTTCTTCGGTTCCATTGATGCTGTGGGGAAAACTATCTTCGAAGGAAAGCAGGCGGATAACCGTCTGCTGACCGTGGGTGGCGTGTATGAAGACTTCCCCGAAAATTCGCAGATAAGGAGCTGCCTTTTCCTCCCCCTTCGGTCCGAGAACAACAAGGACAACTGGCAAAACTGGAACTACAACTGTTATCTCCGTACTGACGGCACACTGGACCCTGACGAACTGAACAAGTCCGTATTCCAAAGGATGAAAGAGATAGTGCCCGAAAGGGTCAGTGCAATGAGTGACGATGAAGCGTCCTCGTTCCTCCGCTTTACTCCGATAGCCGACGTGCATTTTTCAAAAGTAGGCAACAAAAGCGCCAGCAGCCGCATCACGGTCTACCTCCTGCTGTGCGTGTCGTTTCTCATCGTCATCGTTGCTGCCATCAACTTCATGAACTTCACGTTGGCGGAAACCCCGATGCGCGTCAAGAGCATCAACACGCAGAAGGTGCTGGGAGCCACGGCAGGCTCGCTCCGTATGGGGCTGGTGCTGGAAGCGGTGCTGGTCAGCATCATTGCTTTGGGCATATCGATGCTCTTTCTGCTGGCGTTGCGCGATTCGGGCTTGCAAGATTTGGTGACAGCAAGCCTTGACTTGACGGCACATCCGCTGCTGCTTGCCTCCACTCTCGGCATCAGCGTGCTGATAGGTATGTTGGCAGGACTGTATCCGTCTTATTATGCCACTTCTTTTCCGCCAGCCTTGGCACTGAAAGGCTCGTTCGGCCTTTCTCCTAAAGGGCGGAAGCTGCGCACGTTGCTGGTATGCTTCCAGTTCTTCGTGGCGTTCATGTTAGTTATCGCCATCGGCATAATGTATGCGCAGAGCCGCTACATCCGCACCGCCGACTATGGCTACGACAAGGATGCCATCGTGGTGGGCAACATGTCGTGGGATGCCATCCTGCAGAAAGAAGCGGTAGCCGATGAACTTTCGCGCATATCGGGCGTAGAAGGTGTAGCGTTTTCGCAACGCGTTTTGAGTTCGAGCGATACTTATATGGGATGGGGACGCGGCCCGGATGACAAGCATATTCAGTTTGACGTGCTTCCGGTGGATTACCGCTACCTGAAGGTGATGGGCATCCATGTCACCGAGGGGCGCGACTTTAAGCCGGGCGACGGTGATGTGTATATCTTTAACGAAGCTGCCCGCAAGAAATATCCATGGATGGCGGTCGACCAACTTGCCACCGATGGTGATTACCCCATCGTAGGCTTCTGCGAGAATATCCGATACAGCACGTTCCGCAACGATGACAACAGCCAGCCAATGGCATTCTTTATCTTCGGCAAAGACTATGCTGACTGGGGGCGCTGGGAAAACATCGTCAACGTCCGCATCTCCGCCGGGACAGACAAAATAGCTGTTATCCACTCCTTGCAAAAGACG
>NZ_JANRHN010000078.1:0-1546 GCF_024733745.1 Bacteroides sp. ET225
GCTCCAGAAAGGAGGTGTTCCAGCCGCACCTTCCGGTACGGCTACCTTGTTACGACTTAGCCCCAATCACCGGTTTTACCCTAGGGCGCCCCTCGCGGAAGCGCACTTCAGGCACCCCCGGCTTTCATGGCTTGACGGGCGGTGTGTACAAGGCCCGGGAACGTATTCACCGCGCCATGGCTGATGCGCGATTACTAGCGAATCCAGCTTCGCGGAGTCGGGTTCCAGACTCCGGTCCGAACTGGGAGGGGATTTAGGGATTGGCCGAACGTCGCCGTGCAGCGGCCCTCTGTACCCCCCATTGTAACACGTGTGTAGCCCCGGACGTAAGGGCCGTGCTGATTTGACGTCATCCCCGCCTTCCTCGCATCTTGCGATGGCAGTGCCTCCAGAGTCCCCGGCATTACCCGATGGCAACTGGAGGGAGGGGTTGCGCTCGTTATGGCACTTAAGCCGACACCTCACGGCACGAGCTGACGACAACCATGCAGCACCTCCGCCCCCGCCATTGCTGGCTCCGGCGTCTCCGCCGGATTCGGGGGAGGTTCGAGCCCGGGTAAGGTTCCTCGCGTATCATCGAATTAAACCACATGTTCCTCCGCTTGTGCGGGCCCCCGTCAATTCCTTTGAGTTTCACCGTTGCCGGCGTACTCCCCAGGCGGGACACTTAACGCTTTCGCTTGGCCGCGGACTGTATGTCGCCCACGGCGGGTGTCCATCGTTTACCGTGCGGACTACCAGGGTATCTAATCCTGTTCGATACCCGCACCTTCGAGCCTCAACGTCAGTAGCGGGCTGGCGGGCTGCCTTCGCAATCGGAGTTCTTCGTGATATCTAAGCATTTCACCGCTACACCACGAATTCCGCCCGCCTCGGCCGCACTCAAGTCCCGCAGTTCCGACCGCTGGCCGGGGTTGGGCCCCGGAATTTCACGGCCGGCTTACGGGACCGTCTGCGCTCCCTTTAAGCCCAATGAATCCGGATAACGCCTGCATCCTCCGTATTACCGCGGCTGCTGGCACGGAGTTAGCCGATGCTTATTCGCGCGGTACCTGCAAAGCCCCACACGTGGAGCGCTTTATCCCCGCGCAAAAGGAGTTTACAACCCGTAGGGCCGTCGTCCTCCACGCTACTTGGCTGGTTCAGGCTATCGCCCATTGACCAATATTCCTCACTGCTGCCTCCCGTAGGAGTCTGGGCCGTGTCTCAGTCCCAGTGTGGGGGGCCTTCCTCTCAGAACCCCTATCCATCGCGGCCACGGTGGGCCGTTACCCCGCCGTCAAGCTAATGGAACGCACCCCCATCCCTTTCCGGATCGCTCCTTTGGTCCCGCACCCATGCGGACCCGGGACACCGCCGGGGATTAATCCTGCTTTCGCAGGGCTGGCCCCGGGAAAGGGGAAGGTAGGGTACGCGTTACTCACCCGTGCGCCGGTCGCCGCCGTGCCGGACCGAAATCCGGCACGCGATGCCCCTCGACTTGCATGTGTTAGGCCTGTAGCTAGCGTTCATCCTGAGCCAGGATCAAACTCTACATTGTATAATA
>NZ_JANRHN010000079.1:0-1506 GCF_024733745.1 Bacteroides sp. ET225
GTATTTCCGAAATATTTTGTATCTTAGCCATATCTTTGTTGGGGGATTTCCCCCGTTTGGGCTGCCAAACCTTATTTTCGGGGGAATATCTAAAGATACAAAAAAGCCAACTAATTCGCAATACATTGTGTATGAATTAGTTGGCTAATTTTATTATATTTACTGAATATCACTAAAAAATCATAGAAATTCTTTGAAATTATTGAAATTCAATTTGTTATAGGCAATTTTAGATTTCCGAAACTTGAATTTAACTTTGCGGTCAAAATCAGACCGTTATGTTTAAAGACGAGTACGTTTTCTCTCAATTAGTTAAATTCCTTGATTACGAGAAATTCAAATACATTGTGAAGAAATACAATGGCAACAAGTATATCAAAAGCTATACCTGTTGGAATCAGTTGCTTACGATGATCTTCGGTCAGCTTTCCAATCGGGAGAGCCTCCGGAATCTGGTTGTGGCTATGGAAGCACACGCTGGGAAACTCTACCATCTCGGAATCGGGAAGTCTGTAACGCGGAGCAATCTCAGCAAGGCCAATGAGCAACGTAACTGCCGCATATTCGAAGAGTATGCAACATTCATGATTGCCGAGGCCCGCAAGCGTAGAATCAATAAAATATTCGAACTTGACGGTCATGTTTACGCATTTGACTCTACAACGGTTGATTTGTGTCTGTCGGTGTTTGAATGGGCTAAATTTCGCAAACATAAAGGCGGAATAAAGTTGCATACGCTCTATGATGTTGAAGCGGAAGTACCTGCATTTGTGCACATTACACCTGCCAACATTCACGATTCAAAGGCTATGCCTGAGATACCGTACGAATCTGGAGCGCACTACATATTCGACCGCGGATATAACGATTTCAGCAACCTTAATACGATAAGTCGTATAGGTGCTTTCTTCGTTGTACGAGCCAAAACAAATGTACGGATCAAGCCTAAAACCTGGAAACGAAGATGCCGGAAGGTGTAGTTTCGGATGTAATCGGGTGCTTTACGGTTTATAAAAGTTCTAAGGATTATCCCGAGGAACTTAGAAAACTCATCGTTGAGAATCCTGAAGACGGTACACGATATATCTTCCTGACAAACAGTCTTGACGCATCTGCGGAGTTGATATCATCGCTTTATCGAAACAGATGGAGTGTTGAACTGTTCTTCAAATGGATAAAACAACACCTCAGGATTAAGAAGTTCTGGGGAACATCGGAAAACGCAGTACGCATACAAATCTATTGTGCGATAATTACTTACTGTTTGGCAGCAATAGTCCAGCACGATATGAAATTAGAACGCAGCGTCTATGAAGTTCTCCAAATTCTCGGAATCTCTCTGACCGACAAAACACATCTCTGTGACTTGTTTGACAAATCGAATTTCAAAAATGTCAAAGACCGATATGATTCATGTGAACCGAATTTATTTAATTTTTAACCTTGTCCATTTTTAGTGGACAGTAGTGTATTCCAGTTATTCCTTGTTCAACAACAAAATATGTT
>NZ_JANRHN010000008.1:0-133396 GCF_024733745.1 Bacteroides sp. ET225
GTAGAAAAAAACGATATTAAAATAGGAATCTATTAGAAATAAGTCATTTATGAGTATTTCTCAAAGAGTGGGGTAATGACCTGGAAACAGTTGCGATTTCTGCTATATGAGGTGTGTTTCTGTCAAACAACTCTTATTTGATACAAAAGCAGTCCTTTTACAGGATAAACCAAATATAATGCGTATTTTTGTGGAAAAAATAGGGACGATGGAAAATGTATTTCGTGATTATGGCTCTTTTGAGAATAAGAACAATGATAGAATAATCTGCTTTAATGTAAGCAGGACTTATCTTCAATGCGAAAGACCCAATTTATATGAATGTACAAGAAAGTATTGGCGATTATGTGGCAAACGAGCACAAAATGCAGATTTTGCTTTTGCTATATGTTCGGGATATATCATAGGAGTATTTAGACCAACACGTTGGTTTTTGACTAGTTCAAAAGAATACCCAGGACGCTGGGAATTTGAAGGTGAAGAAGTTGAGAACTCTCCCTTTCTAAACATGAACATATCCCATTTGATTGGTAAAAATCAGAATCCTGTTTCATATATTAATATGTAGATATACAACAAACCAATTATCAGTATGGGAATCATTAATATAGCTTAACGGGACACGAATGAAATCGGATATAAATTACTGGAATCAATATATCTGATATTCCTTCTTTGCAGAGATAAAATAATCACCCTATCTCTGATCTGAGCTCTTCCAAATATTTTTTTATATCATCTACAGGACGAAAAGGCTCTATTATATCAAGGTTTGTATTTATTATTGCATATACAAATTCCACATCGTTATCTTCTCCACCAAAACCGTCTGAATCCTCAAAATATCTTCCATCCGGATATATCATCCACGAAATGGCACAAATACCTTTTTTAAAACAATCATATCTATTGACAGCAGCATATCTTATATCCTTGTTTCTGGCATTTTTATATCCATAACGGCACTTCTTTTCTATTGATTTAAAATCAATCTCACTATCGTCCACAAGCATGGTACCGTCTTCAGTCGAAAGTTTCCGGATTTTGCCAGTCTGCGTATTGGCTATAAACAGCTCATGATTACGCCATCCTTCACCCCAAAACATAGCCATGCCATCACCTACATATAATCCACCACGACCTTCTAACTCTGAAAATCCTGATACTTTTACCTCTTCAGCCTCATAATCTACAATGAATTTGATTTCATTCTGTTCCATAATAAAATATGTTTAGATTATTTTTTTCATTTATCAATATTCACACCAGCCCCCTCACTAGAATGTACTTTAAAATGAACATAGCATTCTTTGCAAGTTCACAAGCTGAGCGAATGCTTGCCATATCGTCAGCTGACATCCGACATTCAACAGCCTGCCCATTTTTTGTGGACAGCAATGTTCCATATTGGACCGCGTCGCACAGACCGCTTTCAGTTTCTTTTCAGATAAAGCGCGTTTGTAATGACAGCCGGAAGCTCCTCCTGGTAATGCGTCACCATAATCATAGTCTTGTCCTTTCTTTCACAGAAAGCCTCGATGACATCTTTTACCAGCCTGCGATTCCACATATCCAGCCCGTGGAGAGGCTCATCAAGAATCAGCAGTTCCGGATCCTTCACAAAGGCACGCGCAAGCAGAACCATGCGCTGCTCTCCGCTCGACAATTGGAGGAAATTCCGGTCTTTCAGGTCAGCTATCCCGAAAATATCCATCCACCATTCGCACACGGCACGGTCTTTCTCCTGCATTTTCCTGTACAGCCCGATCGAGTCATGCAGTCCGCTTGCCACTATATCAATTGCAGGCAGATTTTTCAGGTAAGCGCGGTGCATCTCCGGACTCACATAACCGATGTGCTTCTTTATCTCCCAGATACTCTCCCCGCTCCCTCTTTTACGGCCGAACAGAGCGATGTCACAGGCATAGCTTTGGGGATTGTCAGCGCACACCAGACTCAGCAGGGTTGACTTTCCCGAGCCGTTATCTCCGCTCAGCGCCCATTTCTCTCCGCAACGGACGGTCCAGTCCAGATCTTTCAGTATCGTCCTGTCACCATAGCGGATGCTCACCTTGTTCAAGTCCACAATGTGTTCCGCATGATACAGATTCTCGCCATAAGGCAGATTCAGAATCCGTTCCCGCTTTTCTTCCGGAAGAACATGCGCCGGAACCTCCCGACGCTGATGCAGATACTCCTGCAAGGAAATCTTATCACCGCAAGTACGGTCCTCCACAGGAATCACATGCGTGATGAATTCCGGAATATCATCTGTCTTTGAAAGAACCAGTATAACCTGAAGGCGCGTCATCTCCGTCAGCCTGCGCAGCAGCACATGAAGCAAGTCACGGGTCTTCGCATCAAGTCCGATAAAGGGATTGTCCATGATAAGCACCCTCGGACCGCTCAACAGCGTCTTGGTCAGCTGGAACTTCCGCAGTTCTCCGCTCGACAGCAGAATAATATGTTTGTCCAGCATGGCCTCCACCCCGAACAGGTCATACAGCGCATCCTTCAGTTCGCCGTCCGCGCACGCCGGAAGAAGATCGCGGACAATGGGAGTTTCGTCAATATCATGCGTATTCCAGCGCTGCTGGTAATAGTAGGTGGCATCCGAGTCGCCGTATGAATCACGGAAAGTGATGTATTTGACATTGTCACACACCATTTCCGACTCCGAAGGAGAAAAGTCATAAGCCACTTCATTCATCAACAGCGGATAACGCCCCGTGATGGTATCTACCAAAAGACTTTTCCCGCCTCCGTTTGGTCCGACTATGGCTATATGCTCTCCTTTTCCGATGTGCAGATTTATCGGCTTTTTCATCCGATAAACCGGATTGCGCGCCACTCCGTCCGTTATTGATATTATATCTTGCATCTCCGTTTTTCTGTTTTTTAGTCACGTATCAATAAATTACTTGTCTCTCAAAAAAAGGAAGGCACGAAGCTCTTCCTCTGACACAGCTTGCCGTACCTTCCTTTTTTTTCATACAAATTTCCGTTACTGGTGGACAATCATGGCGGTCCGCGGAGCCACAACAAGTTTGTTTCCGTTCAGCACTCCCAGTCCCATCACTGGGTCGATTTTACCGTCACGGCATACTATCCAGTACTTCCCTTCCGGAACGGCGATTTCGGCCGGAGCTGTATCCGCATTCAGCACAACGGTCGTATTCAGCCATGTATCACCTTCCGGTTTTCCGTTGATGCGGAAAGCCACCACATTGTCTGACGGAGTTTCCAAATACTCCAGGCACTTGCCCACAAGGGAAGCAGAACCCAGATGGAAAGCCGGATGCGCCTTTCTGACGGCAATCAGTCCACATGTATAGTCAAACAAGTCACGGTGAGCCGTCTTGTTCCTCCAGTCGATGGCATTGATGCTGTCAGGGCTTGCGTATGAATTTGCGACACCGAACTTGCTCCGCATCACTTCGTCGCCGGCAAAGATGAAAGGAATGCCCTGCGAAGTCATAACAGCCGTCATTCCCAGTTTCAGCAAAGCGTCCTGTTCCTGAACCGACGCACCGGGCATTGTGGCACGGATACGGTCGGTGATGCACATATCGTCATGGCAGCTCATGTAACTGATCATCTGAGCAGGCTCTCCGGCCCAGTTTCTCAGCGGACCGTTCACCGAATCCGTCTGCACCTGCGGATGCACGACACCTCCTGCCAGTCCGAACTTCACGCCTTCAGAAAATCCCCGCTTGCCGATCAGGAAAGCACCTTTGGAATCATCCCCCCAGGCACCGCGCAGGCTGTCGCGGAACTCATCGCTGAACGCCGCTATTCCAGGCATACGGGCAATGTTCTTTTTCAAGGCAATCTGGTCTTCCGGCAGTTGCGGAGCCTTGGCAGCCCAGCCTTCGCCACCTATATAAATGGTAGGATCGATCTTGTCAAGCGCAGCCCGGATCTCTTTCATCGTTTCAATGTCATGGATAGCCATCAGATCGAAGCGGAATCCGTCGATGTGATATTCGTTCACCCAATAGCATACCGACTCAACCATAAAGCGGCGCATCATGGCACGCTCGCTGGCCGTTTCGTTTCCGCAGCCGGAAGCGTCGGCAAACTTCCCGTCTTCCGTATGGCGGTAGAAATACCCCGGAACCGTACGTTCAAAGTTGCTGCCTTCCGCCACGGCCGTATGGTTATAAACCACATCCATGATCACACGGATACCCGCCTGATGCAAAGCCATGACCATCTGCTTGAACTCACGGATGCGCACGTCGGGCTTGTAAGGGTCGGTCGAATAAGAACCTTCCGGCACGTTGTAGTTCTTCGGATCATATCCCCAGTTATACTGAGGTTTGTCGAGCCGCGTTTCGTCGACCGTCGCGAAGTCGAACGAAGGAAGGATCTGCACATGCGTAACCCCCAGCTCCTTCAGGTGGTCGATGCCAGTCTTTTCGCCCAGATAAGTAGAAGTTCCCTTCTCCGTCAGAGCCAGAAACTTTCCGCAGTTCTTGATGCCGGAAACCGTATCCACAGAGAAGTCCCGATGGTGCATTTCATAAATAATCATGTCAGAGAAGCTCTTCATCGGCGGACGCTTGTCGGCATCCCATCCCTGCGGGTCCGTGGTGTCGAGGTCGATAATAGCGGCACGGTCGCCGTTCACTCCAACCGCTTTCGCCATCACTCCCGGCGTATCGCCCAGCCAGGTATCGTTTACCTTCACATTAAAAGTATAGAACTTTCCGTTCAGATCCCCGTCGGCCTTTACCTTCCACATACCGTCAGTTTCCTCTTCCATGGGAAGCATCTGGTAGGCCGATCCTCCGAGGCCTTGTTCATAGAGCATCACCCGCACCTCCTGCGCAGTAGGAGCCCACAGCGCAAAGTGTGTCGACGACGGAGAGTAAACCATTTCTTCCCATTCTCCCTTGTAGGCGGGATAATCCTCATACGAAGAAAAACCGTCTTTCTGCGACTGGCTGCATCCGGCAGCCGTAATGACAGACATCAGAATTACGTGTTTCAGTTTCATTTTACAAATTATTTTTTTATTCGGTTCGGATTTTTCGCTATGAAATCTCTCCAGTTTGAATAAGCTTTGGGCAGGACCGGATTTCCCATCTGAAGATAATGGCAATAGGCAGCCCCGAGCGCGTCGGTCGCATCAAGAAAAGGCCCCATCTCCGACTCCGGAATATGGAGCATGCGTTTCAGCATGTCCGCCACCTGCTCCTTGCTTGCCTGTCCGTTCCCCGTGATTGCCATTTTGATCTTCAGCGGGGCATATTCAGTGACAGGTATGTCGCGGCACAGCGCAGCCACGATAGCCACCCCCTGCGCACGTCCGAGCTTCAGCATCGACTGCACGTTTTTCCCGAAGAAAGGAGCCTCAATGGCAAGCTCGTCGGGCAGATACGAAGTGATGATTCCCTGCACCCGCTCGTAAATATGCTTCAGCTTCAGATAAGGATCCGCGCATTTGCGGAGGTCGATCACTCCAAGCGCCATCACATGCGGCTTGACTCCCGCAATCTTCAGCACGCCGTATCCCATGACATTCGTTCCCGGATCTATGCCCAGTATGATCTTCTCTTTGACGGGCTGTATCACCTGATGACCTCCATCAATGTCGGAAACCCGACCACTTTATCCTTGAATATCTTTTTGATTTCCCCGTTCAGATGTTCTCCTCCGTTCACCAGCCACTTGTGCAGTGCGGCCGAATCCTCCGCCTCCCACTGCAACGAAAAGCATTCGCTGTCCTGTTCCTTGTGGCTCAGTATGCGGAGTATGCGCGGATTCTTCAGAATACCGCTCTTCTCCGCTTCAGGAATATAACATTCGTTCAGCCAGATGACAAAATTGCGCGCGTCATCCATTTCTACATGATAAGTCGTGTTGTAAACCAGCATAATTCCGTTTCTTTTGATTCAATCTTTCTGCAAACATAAGCAAAATATGTGAGAAAACGCAGAAGAAATGCAGATTTGCGCAACGACAATCAGCAACCGAAAAAAATCCGATGCGCTGCATACCGATTACGATACGTCTTTTGCCTATTCTTTGTCTTTGATTTCTTCTAACATATCATTGATGAAACCGTCCGCCTGCTGCATCAGGTCATCAAACTGCTGCTTCAGTTCCTCATGATTGAACTCGGCGGCTTTTTCCGACACTTCTTCCGAGAACTTTTCCAGTTCCTTCCGCTGGTCTTCGGTCATATCCTCCAATACCTTTTTGCCTTTTTCATTGATGCTGCGGTATTCCTCACCCACCCGCTTCCAGTCTTCTTCCGTATAGGAAGATGCATTCTTGAGCGTTTTTTCGGTCAGGCTTTTCATGTCGTTCACATAGTCTTGGGCACTGTAGCCTGCACACGCGGTGAAACACATGCCGGCAAAGCCGATGGCAAAGGCAAGATGAAACAGTTTTTTCATAAACAGAAGTTTTTTGATGTGCGTATATGTACAAAGGTAAATAATTTCTTGAAAACCGGCAGGCATTTTTCTTTATTTTTGCAGCATATACAGAGGCCTATTCTTCGTTTTGCAGCCATTACGCCGCATGTAAAAACGGAGAAGAATGCGGTGGCTGACGGACGGACAACTCACGGCAGAAGCATAGTCGCCGGCACACCGGTTCAGGAGTCCTCCAAAGCAGACAAGCAACGCAGTTCCGCAACGTGCTTTTTTGCAGAAGTGTCCAAAATGTAGCCTGTAATCATTAAAAACGCTAAAAGCAGGGCTTCCTTAAGCAAAGTTTTATTATTTTTGCGCACATTGTAAGAACAAATGTGCAATTTGCAAAATGGAGATTCAAAACAGCTTTATACAATTGGTAGAAGAAAGCATCCGCAAGAACTGGAATTTGGACGCTTTGACAGATTACAAAGGAGCAACGCTGCAATACCGCGACGTTGCCAGAAAGATAGAAAAGATGCATATCCTTTTCGAACATGCCGGAATAAAGAAGGGCGACAAGATTGCCTTGTGCGGACGGAACAGCGCAAACTGGACAGCCGCATTCCTGGGAATCGTCACATACGGAGCTGTGGCTGTGCCTATCCTGCATGAATTCAAGGCAGACAACGTGCACCACATCGTCAACCATTCGGAAGCACGGATGCTGTTTGTGGGCGACCAGGTGTGGGAAAACTTCAACGAGCGTGCCATGCCGAACCTGGAAGGCATCATCGAGCTGAAAAACTACGATCTGGTGGTTTCGCGCTCAAAAAAACTCACCTATGCAAGAGAGCACCTGAACGAAGAGTTCGGAAAGAAATATCCCTGCCGGTTCCGTGCGGAACAGGTTGCCTACCGCCGCGAAGACCCTGAGGAACTGGCCGTAATCAATTACACATCGGGAACCACGGGGTATTCAAAGGGAGTGATGCTCCCCTACCGCAGCATCATTTCAAACATCGTGCACATCGACTCGAAAGTCGGGCTGAAGCCGGGCGACCGGATCGTATCGATGCTTCCGCTGGGACATATTTTCGGACTGGTATTCGACTTCCTTTACGGCATTACCGTCGGAGCTCACCTGTGGTTTCTTACACGCATGCCAAGCCCGAAAATCATCGCCGAATCGTTTGCCGTCATCCGTCCCCGCGTCATCGCCTGCGTGCCCCTCATCGTTGAAAAAATCTTCAAGAAAAACATTCTTCCGCAGGTCGACAGCAAGCTGGGCAAGCTTCTGCTGCACATCCCGATCGTGAGCGACAAGATCAAGGACCAGATACGCAAACAGGCCATGGAGGTATTTGGAGGGAACTTCATCGAGATCGTCATCGGAGGAGCTCCGTTCAACGCTGAGGTGGAAGCCTTTCTGAGGAAAATAAACTTCCCGTACACCATCGCCTACGGAATGACGGAATGCGCTCCGCTTATCTGCCACAGCCGCTGGGACGAGATCCTTTATATGTCATGCGGAAAAACCGTTTCAAACATGGAAACGAAAGTCGACTCGCCCGATCCGGAAAACATTCCGGGCGAACTGCTGTGCCGGGGCATGAATGTCATGCTGGGATACTACAAGAACCAGGAGGCGACCGGACAGACCATCGACAAGGACGGATGGCTCCACACCGGGGACATGGCCGTAAAGGATGCGGACGGAAACATATTCATCAAAGGACGCTGCAAGAATATGCTGCTCACAGCCTCCGGACAGAATATCTATCCGGAAGAGATAGAGGCAAGGCTCAACAACATGCCTTTCGTAAACGAATCGCTGGTAATACTGAAAGACAACAAGCTCGTGGCACTCGTATATCCGGACAATGAGGAGGCTTTCGCCCAGAACCTGACCAAAAAGCAACTGGAAGATGCCATCGAGCAGAACCGTGTCGAACTCAACAAGCTGCTTCCTGCCTACTCGCAGGTCGCACATGTCAAACTCTATCCCGAAGAATTTGAAAAGACAGCGAAGAAGAGCATCAAACGCTTCCTGTATCAATAAGCGCGGACGTGTCAAAACAGAATCTGGCTGCCAGAAACGATGCCGCCCCGAGCGTTAGCGAAAGATTTCGAAGGCATCCGCGCGGATGCGGGACAGACTTCGCCGAACGTTGTGTCTTCCTTCCTGCGGTTGTCCTTCAGATGACAAGAACGGAAGCTGACTCTTTTTTTGACATACCCGCAACCTCACATAAATGTCATACTCCCCCTCAAAAGCCTTCCCTCCGGGGGAGGACTGACGGGGCTTAAACCTTAACCTATGTCACATTCTAACCCGGAACTTCTGGTCTATAAGGCTTCCGCCGGTTCGGGAAAGACCTTCACGCTGGCAGTCAATTACATCTGCCAACTGATTGAAGACCCCACTGCCTACCGGAGGATTCTTGCCGTAACGTTCACGAACAAGGCTACAGCCGAAATGAAGGAGCGAATCCTGGAACAGCTTGACGGAATCGCCGAACGTTGTCCGGACTCGGACGGATACCTGAAGGAAATACAGAAACGTACAGGCAAGGCGGAAAACGAGATACGCCGGTCGGCAGGCAAGGCACTGACCAACATCATCCACGACTACAGCCGTTTCCGGATCGAAACCATCGACTCGTTCTTCCAGTCCGTTCTGAGAAACCTAGCCCGCGAACTCAATCTGGGCGCAGGGCTTTCGATCGAACTGAACAACAAGGAGGTGCTGAGCGATGCCGTAGACATCCTGATTGAAAAGCTGGACCGGAACTCTCCCGTACTGTACTGGCTGATCGAGTACATCGAAGAAAAAATAGAAAACGACAAACGCTGGAACGTTTCGGAAGAAATAAAAAGTTTCGGCTGGAACATCTTTGACGAAAGCTATATCGAAAAGGGAGAGAAACTGAGGGAGAAGCTTGCCGATCCCCACTTCCTCCCGAACTACAAGAAAGAGCTTGAAAATATCCAGGCAAAGATACTGAAACAGATGAAGGACTTCAGCGAAAAGTATCTTTCAGCCCTCAGCGCGAACGGACTTGACCCGGCCGACCTGATAAAGAAAAGCAGCGGAATAAGCGGCTATTTCCGGAAGCTGGGCGACGGAAAGCTGGGCGACGACATTTGCAACGCGACGGTAAGAAACTGTCTGGAGGATGCAGGCAACTGGGCTTCGAAGACATCTCCCAAGCGTGACATCATCCGCCAACTGGCTGCATCCTCCCTTCTCCCGCTCTTGCAGGAAGCCGAGAAAGTGCGTCCGAAAAACAACATGATTCTCAATTCGTGCAAGCTCTCGCTGAGATATCTCAACAACCTGAGGCTGCTGGCAAACATCTACGACGAAATCAACCTGCTGAACCGGGAACACAACCGTTTCCTGCTCTCGGAGACCAACGCCCTGCTCCATAATCTGATGGCTAAAGGCGACGCTTCGTTCATTTACGAGAAAATCGGCACAACCGTTGATACCGTTATGATTGACGAGTTTCAGGACACTTCGCGCATGCAGTGGGAGAATTTCCACCTCCTGCTCGAAGAAAGCCTCGCACAAAAAGAAGGCAGCCTGATTGTAGGCGACATCAAACAGAGCATTTACCGCTGGCGGAACGGCGACTGGAGGATTCTCGCCAACATAAAGAAAGACCCTGCCTTCAGGACAAGGGAATGCACGCTGGACACAAACTGGAGAAGCGAAACCAACATCATCCGGTTCAACAACGGAATTTTCAAGGCCGCATCGCTCGTCCTTGACGAAAGGTACCGCGAAGAAACCGGAAACCACTGCACGGATCTGACCGAAGCCTACGCGGATGTGGAACAGAAAACGCCGAAGAAGGACAACAGAGGATACGTGAAGCTTGCTTTCCTGCCCAACAGCAAGGAGCATCCGTATGCGGAATCAATGCTTGAACAGCTGGCCGCCGAGGTGGAACGTCTGGTCGGACAAGGCATAGTTGCCAGCGACATCGCCATCCTGGTCCGGAAGAACAAGGCGATCCCCGAAATAGCCGGCTACTTCGAGCAGCACACGTCCCACCGGATCGTGTCTGACGAAGCTTTCAGGCTGGACGCTTCGCCGGCCGCAAACATGCTGGTCGACGGGCTACGGCTCTTTGCTTTTCCCGACGACTCCATATCGCTTGCACGCCTGGCCGCAACGTACCAGCAGGAAATCCTGCACAAGGACACCGCCTTGAACACGATACTGCTTGAAGGGGCGGAAAAATACCTTCCCGCAGAACTCCTCCTGCGGAAAGACACACTTATGTTCATGCCGCTTTATGAACTGCTCGAAACGCTGGCATCGATCTTCAATATCCGCGAAATCAAAGGACAGGACGCTTATCTCTGCGCATTTTACGATGCGGTGACGCTGTATGTCCAGGACAATTCATCGGACATAGCTGCTTTCATTGCCTACTGGGAAGAGGTGCTGCACGAAAAGACCATCCCTTCCGGAGAAATTGACGGCATCCGCATCCTGTCGATCCACAAGTCGAAAGGGCTGGAATACCATACCGTGCTGATTCCTTTCTGCGACTGGAAAATGGAAAATGAAACGAACAGCCACCTGGTATGGTGCTCGCTCGATGCGGACAACCCTGACTTCGCGCCTTTCAACGAACTGGATCTGGCTCCCATCAACTATTCAAAAGACATGGCCCAGTCGGTTTACCACGACTGTTACCAGACAGAGCACCTGCAGTTATGGGTCGACAACCTGAACTTGCTCTACGTGGCATTCACACGTGCCTGCAAGAATCTGATCGTGCTCGGCAAGCAGAAGCAGGCCAACTCGGTGTCCGAACTGCTGCGTGAAGCGGTAGAAAAGCTGGATTTCATGCAGACACCGGAGCCCGACCCTTCCGGTGAATGTCCGGAAGAAGGCGACACATGCGAAACATATGAGTTCGGTTCTCTCTGCACTGAGCAGGAAGGCAGAAAGCAGTCGGCAAACCGGCTGAAAGCCAAACCGGAAACCATCTCCATGCGGGTAGAGAGCCTTACACCGGAAATCGAATTCAAGCAATCAAACAAATCGGCAGAGTTCATCCGGGGGGACGAAGACGACAAGGCGCACTATATCCAGCAGGGGCAGCTGCTCCACAGCGTTTTTGCCTCCATCAGGCGGAAAAGCGACCTGGAACAGGCCATCGGCAACCTCCGCTTCAACGGTATCTTTGAAACGGAAGAGCAGGAACGCAGAACCAGGGAAATAGCGGAAAAAGCACTGGAAAACCCGGTCGTTGCCGACTGGTTCGACGGCGGATGGGAGCTGTACAATGAATGCAGCATCATTTTCAGGGACGAGGAAGGCGGATTGCAGACCCGGAGGCCCGACCGCGTGATGAAGAAAGACGGCCGAGTCGTTGTGGTCGACTTCAAATTCGGGAAAAAACATGACGCATACAGGCAGCAGGTGCGCGAATACATGGAACTCCTGACGAGAATGGGACACAAGCATGTGGAGGGTTATCTGTGGTATGTGCTTGCCGACGAACTGGAAAGAATCAATTGTGACGAACAACACGTAAGCTAAATCATTATGGAAACATTTCTAAAATCAGTGGCGCACGACCTGTTTGAAAAGACCGGAGGCGAATTGAGCCGCACGGCAGTAATCTTCCCGAACAAACGCGCCGGACTGTTTTTCAACGAATACCTCGCCAAAGAATCGGAGCGGCCACTCTGGTCGCCTGCCTACTTGAGCATCAGCGAACTGTTCAGACAGTCGTCGGGCCTTCTCATCGGCGATCCGGTGAAGCTGGTGTGCGACCTCTACAGAACGTACATTGAGGTCACGGGCAGCGACGAGCCGCTTGACAACTTCTATTTCTGGGGCGAAATGATGATAAGCGACTTCGACGACGCCGACAAGAATATGGCAGATACCGATGCGCTTTTCAGCAACCTGAAAGACCTCAACGACATGTCCGAGGGCTTCGACTTCATGGAGGATGAACAGAAAGAGGCAATCAGCCAGTTCTTCCACAACTTCTCCATCAAGAACGATACCGCTCTGAAGAGCCGGTTTACCCTGATGTGGAACTCGCTGGGCAAAATCTACCGGCAATACAAGGAGCGTCTGAAAACGCAGGGAATCGCCTACGAGGGGATGCTCTACCGCGAAGTGGCAGACTCGCTCAGTGTGGAAGAGCTGCCGTATGAAAGATATGTATTCGTCGGATTCAACGTACTGAACAAGGTGGAACACCGCCTGTTCAGCAAACTGCACGATGCAGGCAAGGCCATGTTCTATTGGGACTACGATGTGTTCTACCTCAAGAAGCCGCACGAAGCCGGCGAGTTCATCAGCCGGAACCTGAGAGATTTTCCCTCGGAACTTCCGCCTTCCTGCTTCGACTGGCTGAACCGTGACAAGCAGATCGAATTCATCGAGTCGCCTACGGAAAACGGACAGGCGCGCTACCTGCCGCAATGGATCAGGGAGAACCTTACGGAACCGGAAAAAGAAACAGCCGTGGTGTTGTGCAACGAATCGCTGCTGCAGCCTGTCCTCCATTCGCTCCCCGAAAACATAAGGCACATCAACATTACCATGGGATTTCCGCTCTCGCAGACTCCGGCATACAGTTTCGTGAAAGCGTTTGTCGAACTGCACACCGAAGGGTATGATGCCAAAGCGGGGCATTTCCTCTTCGCGCCGGTCGTATCTCTGCTGAAACACCCTTACATGCAGAAGATCTCACCCCATACCGCCAATGTGGAAAGCGAACTGGTAAAAGGCAACCGCTTCTATCCCCTGCCCTCGGAACTGTCGAAGGACGGTGTGCTTGAAGAGGCGTTCTCGCCATGCGCCGGCAACCTGTCACTGTGCGAAAGACTGTCTTCGCTGCTGAAACAGATCGCAACGCTCCACAAGGGGGAAAAGACAGGCGACGCATACGACCAGCTCTATCAGGAAGCGCTGTTCAAGGCATACACCATGACCAACCGCTTCCGCTCGCTCGTTGAAGACAAGGAACTTGACGTCAAGACCGAAACGTTCAGACGCCTGCTGGTCCGTGTCATGTCGGCGGCATCCATACCCTTTCACGGAGAACCGGCCATCGGAATGCAGGTTATGGGAGTTCTCGAAACCCGAAACCTGGATTTCCGCCACCTGATACTGCTGTCGGTCAACGAAGGGCAGCTTCCCCAAAGCGGAGGGGAGTCCTCGTTTATCCCCTACAACCTGCGCAAAGCGTTCGGCCTGACAACCGTCGACCACAAGATTGCCGTATATGCCTATTATTTCTACCGCATGATCCAACGGGCGGATAAGGTCACGCTGATGTACAACACCGCTACCGACGGAATCAACCGCGGAGAGATGTCGCGCTTCATGAGACAGCTGCTGATAGAATGGAGGCACAAGGTCGGCAGGAAGCTGCTGGCGGCAGAACAGATACCGGATGCATCGCGTCTCCTCGTCATAGAGAAGACCCCGGAAATCATGGAAAGAATGGCAGATGTCTTCGACACAAGACGCAACAAACATGCACTCATGTCACCGACAGCGCTCAACACCTACCTCGACTGCCCTCTCAAGTTTTATTATAAGTACGTAGCCCGTCTGGCAGCTCCCGATGATGTGAGCGCAGACATCGATCCGGCCAAATTCGGAAGCATCTTCCATCATGCCGCCGAACATATCTACAAAGACATGAGCGGAAGACAGCAGACAGTGAGCAGGGAAATGATTGAAAAGCTGCTGAAAGACACTGTCCGGCTGCGCCGGTATGTAGACAACGGATTCAAGGAACTGTTCTTCAAGCCTGAGGGCGACCCATCTGCACAGGCTCCGCAGCTTCCCGAATACAACGGAACGCAACTGATCAACTCGGAGGTTATCTACCGCTACATAAGGCAACTGCTCCGGCTGGACAAGGAATATACGCCTTTCACCTTCCTCGACTCGGAAGTAAAGGTCAGAGAATACATCACAGTCAGAACGCCGCAAGGAGAAATCAGGTCGTGCATAGGAGGCACAATCGACCGGACAGACTGCAAGGACAACATGCTCCGGATCGTTGACTACAAGACGGGAGGCGAACCGGAAGCTCCGGAAAGCGTGGAGTCGCTCTTCCTGCCGGCCAGAAAACGTCCCCATTACGCATTCCAGACATTTCTGTATGCGGCGATCATGAACAGAAAGATGCGCGACGAAAACAGCGGCAGAACCGTGGCTCCAGCCCTGCTTTATATCCACCGCGCAGCCTCGGCCTCCTACTCGCCTGTGATAAAGCTAGGCAAGCCACAAGTGGAGGTTTCGGATTTCAGCATTTACGAAGGCGAGTTCAGAGAACGTCTGCAAAGCCTGCTCGAAGCTATTTTCTGCGCTGACATCGCATTCACCCAAACGGAAGTGGAGGACAATTGTCAGTATTGCGACTTCAAAAAGTTATGCAAAAAGTAGCCAAATAGCAAAAGAATGTTAATAAACAGAAGTTTTTACGGATATGCAAAAACTTTTACCGCCGGTCCGCGGTTATACTAGTGTTTTTCATAGTATTTATACAGTCTGGTGCTTGTGAAAGTATCAACTGTAGGGACAAAAGCGTTTGTTCCTAAAGACGAAAGCGACTGCAGTTCCCCAGCAGTCGCTTTCCTTTTTTTATTCTCTTTCTTCCCTTTTTCTTTCCTTCCCGCGCGGGTCCGGAAATCCGAAGCTTCACGCATCAAAGTTTGTCTTCAGTCTGAAGCTATATATCTTCAGTCTGGAGATATGCATCTTCAAGCTGGAGATTTATATCTCCAGGCTAAAGATACAGATTTTCCGCAGCAACCTCCGCTTTGCTGTCCGGCCGACGGCAAAGAGGTTTTTATTGCCACTCCAGAGTTACCAGCACGCCCTTGTGGTCGCTGGGCCACGTGCCTTGCGGTTCGATGATGGGATCCTGAGAGGTTTCATCAGCCCGCTTTCCGCGAATGACGGAAGCTTTCGGACCAAGAACGGCGGCTTTCACAGGCCGGACACCGGTGCCCTTGTAGAAAATAAAGTCGATGCGGTCCCGTTCATCCGCTTTGGGTGCCCAGGCCAGCTTGCCGATCTCCGCATCTTCATTAGAAGCCACCCAAGTAAAGCCGGGGTGTGTCACCGCGCTGGGATAGACCGTGCGGTAAGTGTCGTGGTAGCCGGCTTCGTGCAGCAGCCGTGTGGTAGTCCACGGCACAATGAACCCGTGATGGTCGTACAGGTCCTTTGTATCCGCCTGCCAGTCCATCCATGAAGGCTCATTGAAATCCCCCCCAACAACGACAGGCATTCCCTTTTCAATGTCTTTCTCGGCATGGCGCATCATTATCCTGATCTGACGCGGACGCTGTGAAGCATCATTCTGCGCCAGCACCTCTTCCACCGCCGCAGGAAGAGGACATTCTTTCCATGTCACTCCGTCATAGCCGCGAGGCAAGTAGCAGGCATAATGCGTGTAGTCCAGATGAACGGCATAAACGGCCATCTGCCGTCCTTCCACATCGATGACGGCACGGTTGATGCTGACCGAATCCAACGCTCCGCTTTCCACAATGGGATAACGGCTGAGGATGCCTCCGTCTTTACTGGGACATGTATAATACAGTAAACCTTTTCCGCGCAGGCTGCGGCACAGGCTGTCAGTAAAGTGTATGCCATGATAATCCCTCACTTCACACAGCGTGACTATATCGGGACGATGGGCCGCGACTTCGTCTGCGATTGCCTCGAAAGCACCGTCTACTTGCGTAGCGTCTTGCCAGACATTAAGCTGCAACACTTTCAGTTGCTTGCCGGTATCCGTATTTGCCCGAAGCCCTGCCGGCAGCAGGCAAAACAAAAATAGAAGCAGTTGTTTCATCATGTATGCAAAGTTACCCTTTTCACTGTAATATCCACATCACTCCATTGACTTCGTCCGAACCGTATTGGCGCTGGATGGCTGTTTCCACATTTTCGGTATTATAAGAAATCTCTACGTCGGGATACTGCCAGCGCATGGGCAATTTGTCCGGCGCGTTGAAGTTCTGGCTGGTTTCCGGATTGACAGGCAGCACGGGATAACCGGTGCGGCGATAGTCGTAATAAGGCTGATAAGGCAGCTGCATGAAAGCGGCAATGTACTTCTGCTCCATGATTTTGCGCAACTGCTCATCGAAACTGCCGGAGAGCTGCACGGAAGACTGTTCAAGAAAACTGTCGATGTAAGTGTCAGTCAGCGGATGGCCGTAGTGATAAGTTTCGCTGTCGGGCGTATGGTCATAGATAAATTCCATGCTGGCGCGTATGCCTTGCTTATACAGCTGGCTGGCATCGGCCGAAATCCAGCCGCGCAGCGCAGCTTCCGCCAGGATGAAGCACTGTTCGGCATAGCCCAACTGAATGTAAGGTTCGCCGGAAATATAATCCACGTACCGGGGATTAAGCCCGCTGCAGTCGCCTGCCGCATAGTGGTCTTTTACTTCCGAGATAGGAGCAGTAGGGTCTACACCCACAAAAGCGTCCCACGAAGCGGCGGCTACGCCCGCGTCAAGCTGGGTCTGTGCCGGCCGTCCGTAATAGAAGAGGCGGTAGTCCTGATTGTCTTTCAGCAGTTTTACCAGGAAGTCAGACAGCATGGCATAAGCCCAGTGACGGTTGGTAGACGAGTTGTATGGATAGTATTGCCCGGCTTTGTCAGAGAAAGCAAGTTGCAGGTTATCTTCGTTGCTTTCCATGAGCAGTCCGTTCTGGTAAGCCTCCCGGAAACGTTGGGCTACATTCAGGTCGGCATCGTCTTCTCTTTTAGAGAGGTTGATAAGCACGCGCAGCTGCAAGGCAGTCGCCACCTTCGCCCATTGTCTGGCACTGCCGCCGAAAACAATGTCACCGCTGAAATCCTGTGCGGCCGAGAGTTTGCTGTATGCTTCCTGCAAATCCTCAAGGACACCCAAGCATACATCTTTCTGCGTGTCATAAACGGGTGTAAGCAAACCTTCTTCTCCTTGCAGAATCTGGCTGTAAGGGATATCTCCCACTTCCAGCGTGTGGTTGAAAAGCACATAGGCTTTCAACAAGGCCGCCAGTCCTTCGTAGGCCGACTTGTTGCTCTCCGGAGCCAGCTCTGCCATGTTCTTGTAGTCTTGCAGGTAGGCATAGTCGCTGAAACTGGCGCGCCCGAAATCATTGTACTGGCCGTCTACGGCTCCCTCGCCCCATCCCAGGTATTTGGTGATGAACATATGGGTAACGAATGTCTTTCCCGAACTCGACGGTGCCAGTATCCCATGAATAGCGCCTGTCGCCAACAAGGAGGAGTTTACGTTGGTGGGAGTGTCCGGATTGGTATTGATGTCTTCAAAATTGGAACATCCTGCCAGCAGGGTGCAAACAATGCCTGCAGCTATGGTTTTGATATGTTTCATACGGATAGATTATTCTGTATTTAAATGTCAAGTTTAATGTTGAAGCCTACCAGACGGGTAGAAGGCGTGTTGATATCGTCCGAGCCTTTGTCAGGGTCAGAGAAACGGAATTCCTTGGTCCACATCAGCAGGTTCTGGCCGATGACACCCACAGTAAGGCCTTTCAGCTTCATCTTCTGGCAAAGGCTTGCGGGCAGGGTATAGCTGATCGCCACGTTACGCAGTTTGATGAATGTCTGGTCAAGCAAGTTTTGCGTGCGTACGGTACCGATGTAGGGATTCATAGTAGTCATGTATGATTCGTAAGACACGGGGATATCATTCGGTGCGAATACGCGGTCATCATATAACACATTTCCGTAAGAATCCCATTCGGCACTTCCCGAAACCAGCTTCACGCCATCGCCCACAAATGTAATGTTGCCGTTCACCACTTCTTCATAACGGTACTGGTTGTCACTGTCGATATGTGCGCCAGAGTTCCATAATGCCTGTTCGGTCTGCGCGTGCGCCAAACCTCCCACACGGCCGTCTACAGCTATGTCGAAAGTGAAGTTCTTCCATCTCAAGGTAGTGGAAAGGCCCCAGATCCAGTCGGGCGAGGTATATCCCTGTATGCTTTCATAAGGATTGATAAGCGGCAGTCCTTCGCTGTTGTGGATGATATTCCCTTCCGAGTCGCGCTGGTAGTCGTATGCCGAGATCCAGTCCCATCGTTCTCCCTTGGCTACCCACGGCTTCTGGGTAGAATATACGGGGTCGACATCTCCGTAATAGTAGCGGTCGCGCGCCCAGTTGAAAGTAGCTGTCCACATCAGATCTTCACGCTTGATGATATCTCCCGAAACGGTGATTTCATGTCCTTTTCGCACTTGCGTTTCGCCATAGTTTACAAGAGCACTTGTATAACCTGTGGTGGGACTGAGTGAAACGCTGCGGATGTTGTTATAGTTTTCTTTGTTGTAATAAGCATAATCCACCCGGAGCCGGTTTCCCAGGAAGCTGAGTGCCATACCAATTTCATAAGTGCGCGATTCCGAAGGCTTAAGCGTGGCGCTGCGGATGGTACGCGGGTTATAGGCGGCTGTCATATTATCCCAGACATTAGTGCTTACGGAATATACGCGGTTGATGTCGTATACGCCTGTGTCGTCTTTGGTCTTTGTCCACGAACCGCGCACTTTCCAGAAGTTGGTCCAGGAAGGCAGGGGAACGAATTCGGAAAGCACCACGCTTCCTGCCACAGAAGGATAGAAATAAGAACGTGTTTCTTCGGGCAAGGTAGACGACCAGTCGTTACGTCCGGTCACCTCCAGAAAGACGGTGCTGCGCCACGAAGCGGCTGCTTTTCCGTAGACAGAGTTTACCTGCTTGCCTGTGACACTCTTGCTGGAAGTAGAAGGTTCGACGGAAGCCGCCAGCGAATAGTAGCCGGGCAAAATGATTCCGTTCTGTGTTTCTCCCGTCAGGCTGCTGGTATTGTAGTAATAGATAGAGCCTCCGATGAATCCGTCTACCGAAAAATCTCCCCATTGTTTCTCTGCCATCAGCAACAAGTCGTTGTTGGTACTGAAACCGGTGTTGTTCCGGATGCCGTAATAACCTTTCTTCGAGCCCCATCCCGCCGTGGAACCTATGGGCGTCTTCCATTCCGTCTTGCTGCTGTAAAAGTCAACGCCCGAGCGCAGGGTTGCTTTCAGCCAGGGAGCAAGCTGATAAGAAGCGTTGATGTATCCGTTTACAAGGTTGTAGTCATTGGACGTGGTTACTTCATTGGCTATGAGGTAAGGGTTCTCATACCAGCTGCGGTCCATCCAGTTGGACTGCTGTCCCTCTTGGCCTTTTATCCAATAATCCTTATAATCGCGTATGTCGAAGTCGGCGCCACTCCAGATGAGCAGGTTATACAGATAGCCGCTTCCTCCGTAACCTGTTCCTCCCATGTTCGGATAGAAACGCTTGTTGTAGGAAAGTCCGGCATCGGCGCTGAATTTCCCGACATTCATGGTACCGGAAACGTTGTAAGTGATTTTGTTGAGCTTTTCATTGGGCCATTGTCCTTTGTTGTACACGTGCGTAAGCGAAGTGCGGAAACTTCCCAATTTGCCTTTTTGAGTCACGCTGACGTTGTTGTTGGTAACGAAGCTCAATTCCTGGAAGTTCTTCAGGTTGTCTTTGCCCACCGACACCAGCGGACGCATTTCCCACTCATAAGTATAAGGATTATACTGCAAGGCTTCCCGCCCGATGTCCATCTTGTCGCCCCATACGTAGCTTCCCGCAAGGTATTTGCCAGCCTGTCCGGTACTGTACGAAGTCTGCACTTCAGGCAGGCGCAGGTATCCGGCATTAAACATGGTACTGCTGTTGATCTGTATCTGCAATCCTTCGCCTCCGCCCTTTTTGGTAGTGACCATGATGGCTCCGCTGCCTCCGCGCGAGCCGTAAAGGGCTGAGGCTGTCGCTCCTTTCAATACGTCTACCGACTCGATGTCGTCTGAAGCGATATCGCTTAATGTCAAGTTCTGGTAAGGCACTCCATCCACCACAAGCAGAGGGGTTTCTCCTCGAAGGGTCAGCGTGGGAGCCTCGTTAAATTCGGTACTGTTCTGCACATTCAGTCCGGCAATCCTACCGGTAAGGCTGGTAGCCACATTCACTGATTTCACAGTGTTGAGCGCATCTCCCGATACTTTCTGCACAGAATAGCCCAAAGCTTTTTCTTCCCGTTTGATACCCAGTGCCGTAACCACCACTTCGCCCAACAGTTCGCTGTCTTCTTGCAGTGTAATGTGCAAGGGCTGGCTTGACTCCACCTTTACCTCTTGGGTTTTATAACCGATATAAGAAATGACCAATGTGGCTCCCGGGGTTACACGGACAGAAAATTCGCCATCGATATTGGTGATCGTACCGTTGCTGCCGTTTCCTTTTTCTATTACATTGACACCAATGATGGGCATTCCTGCTGCATCAACTACTTTTCCGGTAACCAAGTTACGGGTTTGCTGTTGCATATATCCTGTTTCAGTGGCAGGATTGGAAGCCCCCAACGGGGAAACTTGCAGAAAACCTGCCGCGCATAACAATCCTGCCAGATAGCGGAAACCGTAAGCATGTTTTTCCATTTAACGAGTGTATTTTTTGCGTTTTCCCTTTCGGACAACCAAAGAAAGGGCTATAAAAATTAGTGTTATGGAAACAGGTTGTCCTTCTTCTGATTTTGTCCGTTAACGGATTGGCAAAAATGCAAAAAAACGTTTCCAAACTCATAAGATAGCTATCGAAAACGCCGCAAAAATATAAGTGTGTTAAAAACATAGATATTGCGAAGATATTACGTTTATGTTTCTTCACACAAGGATTTACGGCCTGGACAGGAGTTTGAAAACACACGATGAATCTGTCAAACGACTCTTTTTACACGCAAAAATGCTGTGCATAGCCACCTCCACCGGAAGCGGACATGCAACAGCATTCAACACAGGTCCCGACATGTCTGGAGCCTGAACAAAATTTAAACGACGGCAGGCTCCTGCATTCTCCGCCGAAATAACAGCAAACGTTCAATTATAAATGGAAGTGGCATCCGTCTGTTGGACTTCCTCCTTCCCCTGAGGCAGCAACAAGGAGCGGAGTTCCTCTGCCGTAACCGGCTTGCCGGCAGGATGAAACTCAGACGAATTCATGTAACGCAGCAAACTGTACAGAAGCTGCTTCACTTCCGGCTTGTCTGCAATGCCATCCGACAAAAGGTCCATGGTGCTTACCATCAGACTCCCTTTGCCGCACCGCGCCTCAAAGACAGACGCCAGACGCCGGTTGTTGGTGAAATTGTCCACCGATTCTATGATTGGAGTGACAGACCGCAATGAATCCAGAACAACGACACGCGAGTTCTTCACCAGCCTCCACCACTGCCAGTCGGTGTGCATGTCGGTAGGGAAGAAACGCAGAGCAGGATGTGACGGATCGCAAAGCAGCCCCATCGTGCCGGCCTGTTTCGGAAAATGTACCGGACTCCAGAATACCGGAACAAACTTTCCTTCCAGTCCCTTTACGCATTTGTATGAAGGAGAAAACAAAACCTTGCACCCCTCTTCCAACGATGCCAAGGCTTTGTCCACATCTTGAGTGACAACCACTTCGCCAGAATCCAGGGAATCAAGTTCCGGATATACCCAAATGTTCCAAGAGTTCTTCCATTCAGTTCCCTCCATCTCCACTTCAAAAGTCAGCCTGGAGGCTTCGCTCACCTTGTTCAGGGCAACACAGACAGAACCGGCGGAAGTGACAGTCCCTTTTGAGGCGGTCACAGCAGGCAACTTTCCTTCAAACAAAGCCACTCCGTTCTTGTCCTTCAGACTCCAGCTTACCGACTTCCGGACTCCTGCATTTGAGTAATTGGCAATTTCGACCCAAGCAGAAAAAGACTCGCTGCCTGAATAAACCGCCTTTTCAAAACGGGACAAAAGGACGAGAGGTGCGCAGAACTGCCGGAAAGTACGCGAGTCGGTCAGGCCTTTTGACTCCCAGAACGAGTTCAGCAGACCGACAAGAGCCGTGCCCTGCCCGGAGAAATCGCTCAGTCCGAGCAACTGGAATCCGCTGAACTGAGGGGTCTTCATCGCGCGTTCAATCTCTTCCTTATACAGTTTCACCGCCAGTTTTCCCGAAGCCTCCAGATACTGTCCGGCTTTTTCAAACAGTCCCTTCTTCTCCAGATCTTTCTTCACGGCCTTGAAGTTCAAAGGATCCAACACGCCCGTATATCTGGCGATTTCTTTCATGTCAGGATAAACCGCATACTGTCCTATCTCATGAGAAATCAGCGGAACGCGGATGTCTTTTGCTGCCTGACGATAATCTTTGTCGGAACAAGGGAAATCCTGATCAAAGCCCCCCTGCCCTCTCACCCAGCCTCTTTCAGTCCACTGGGTGATAAAGAACTGATCCTGCGGTTCCGGACGGGCACCATGCCCTTTCTCGAAAGTAAACGACGTTGTCGCATACAGGTGACGGCTGTCCTTTGCCTTCATATACGCAACCATCTCATTGAGCAGATCAAAGTCCGGCTGAAGCTCATTTCCAGCCGTCAGCAGACAGAACGAAGGATGGTTGCCGTATGACCGGACGATACGGTCGAACTCGCTGTACAGGAAACGGACTGTTTCCTTATCCTTTCCAACCGACAACGACCAGTTCGGCAGTTCCACCTGAAGATAAAGCCCCATCTTGTCCGCCGCCCTGAACGCAGCCTCCGGAGGACACCATGAGTGGAAGCGCAAATGATTCAGTCCCCAGTCTTTAGCCGCAGCGAACTCTTTCATCCATCCTTCTTCCGTCACAGGAGGTGTGCCTGTCAGCGGAAAGACACAGCATTCAAGCGTCCCCCGGAGAAAGACACGGTTGCCATTCACCGTAAGATGATTTCCGTCCGCACTCACTTCCCTCATTCCGAAAGACACTTCATTTTCCTGCACCGCTTTCTGCCCATGCGTCCGAACGCCGGCAATCAACGTGTATACAACGGGAGAGAATTCATCCCACAATGCAACATCCTCCCCCATCGCATATTCCGCTTCAATCTGTTTCCGTCCATCCGGAACGAGTACGTTCATTTCCGGCATTCTCTTTTCCGTACCCGACACGTTATCCTTGATTCTGAAAACGAGTTTTGCCCTTTTCTGCTTTCCGCTCGTGTTTTCCAGTCCGGCCACAACCCGTATCTGCTTCCGCTCCACATCCGGATAAACATCCACCTGCTTTACATATACTTCGGGAAGCACCTTCAAGATCATCTTTCCCAGCACGCCGTTCCACATAATCTGCGTATCATTTGTATACGCATGCGCCAGATTGTTTTCCGATATGTCATACAGCTTGCGGTTGTCGATCCGCAGGACAAGCGAATGCTTCCCCGCAGACAGTCCCTCCGGCATCTCAAAACAGTGAGGAGTGGTCAGGCTCTCCTCCACCTGCGGCCTTTTCACTCCGTCTACCCACAACTCGCTCCGCCACATGACACGCTCAAAAGAAAACACCAAAGGCTTGCCTGCCATAGACTCCGGTATCTCTACCTCACGTGCATACCATGCGGCGCCAATATAAGCGTGCTTGCGTGTAAGGCGGAGAAGCTGAGGCTTCTCTAATGCCGGCGCCAGCGAATTGGGAGTTCCCAACCCCGCATCATCTGTCGTCCCGGGAAGGCTGACAGTCTGAGCGAACTCTTTCTTATACCATTCTTCCCGCTCTCCTCTGTCCGTACTGTCCAGTGCTATTTTCCATTCGCCGCTCAAATCAATGGTCTGAGCCTGAACAGATGCACCCAGAACAAACAGTATGATTCCCAAATAATACTTAACTTTTTCCATCTGTTGTCTGTTTATACGATTCAACATAAATTTCCGTTCCTCATACGGGAACACCCTCTCCATTCATAAAGACATCAGGTTTATCAGGCTGCGTAATGCCTGAATGCCCTGATGGTTGTTATCCAATCTTTCTACCTCACTTAAAAAACGGAGTGATTTTTCTTTCTTTCCCAGCCCGTAATAGCCTAAGGCAAGCATGTACTTGCAATGGATTTCATTGCGCAGGTCCAGGCTGTCTTCCCATATCAGCAGGTCGGGCAACGATACGGCAAAATAATCCATCTTCACCTTATCAAACAAATGTTTTTCGCCATAGTTGGTCAGTTTGTAGAAGCGTCCGTTTGCCTCGTCCTTCCGTCCAAGCTTCAGCAGAGCAAGTCCCTGATAAAAGATCTTGTCCGGCTTCGCATCGTTGTAATAGAGTGCAGCGGCAGGTTCAGTCGGTCCGGCCGTCGCCTTTTCCCAACACTCCTTCGCTTTTCCAGCATCCCCCATCCCTTCGTATGCACATCCGAGGAAATAATAGAAATCATTTTCCTGAGCACCATAAAGTTTTCCTTCACCCAGATGATGCGGATATACCAGACATTCATCCAGCAGTGATACGGCATCCTGCCATTTGTGTGCGGCCAGCGCATTCTTTGCCAGTTCTACGCGGGCAAACTGATATTGTGCCGGCACCTTGCCTTCGCCTCCTTCCCATGGGTGGAAGATATGTCCGTCCAGCAGCTCTTTGGCTTGAGTGTAATCGCCGGTCTGATTCAGCAGGGTGATCTCTTCCAGCAACAAGTCATCCCGGCCGGCTATCAGTTGCGGATATTGCTGCAGGAACGCCAAACGCTCGGCGTGCGGACGCTGCATCCGTTTATAGAGCTGGTCAAGCTCCATGAGAATACGGGCATCGGTTGTGTCAAGGGCGAAAGCACGCTCCATACATTCCACGGCAAGCCGTTTGTCATCTTTCTTGTTGAAGTAAGCCAGCGCCAGGTTGCGCCATACGGTGGGGAAATTTCCGTCCAGTCTGGCGGATGCCTCCCAGCCGCTGATTGCCAGATCGTATTGCCGCTTGTCGTAATACAGGTTGCCTAAATAATAAGGCGCCTTCGCATCGCCGGGATTTTCTCCGATGGCGCATTGCAGGGCAAGGACAGCCTCCAGACGGTTCGGGAAACAATAGTCCGGACAGCAGGCGGCAGCATCGGCAAAGGCCTGTTCCGATCCGTCCAGCCCGCCCTGCTTCAGACACCAGCCCAAGTAATAATAAGTCATCGGCGTTACAGCCTGTTCGCCGACAGCGATGCGCCACAAGCAAGCGGCTTCTTCCCAACATCCGGCTCCGCAATAGTCAAGCGCTATCTCATCGTAGTTGTTGGCGTCACGGCGCATCAGCTCTTTCAACACATTCAAATCTTCTTCCGCACCCGTCAGCAAGTATTTCTCAAAACGGCATCCGAAATTGAATTTGTCGATGGCAAGCGATTCGCCGATGAGGCGCAAGGCTTCTTCCTTGCGTCCCGTGCGGCGCAAAACGGTCGTTTTCAAGGCACGCGCCTTGTGGTTGTGCCAGTTGCGTATCAGTGAGCGGTCCGTTTCGTATAGCGCGTCTTCCCATCGTCCTTGCATGACTGAAATCTGTGCGCAGGCAAAATATCCCGCATCCTGCCAGGCTCCGTTCCATGTCGACTTATAGAACCGGCTATAAGCTTCTCCGATGCGTCCCTGATACTTCAATGCCAGTCCGAGATTGTAAATCGGCTCTCCGTCATACGGATTCGGATTGCGCTTCTGCAGCACCTTCACAGCCGTGCGGAGGTATTGTTCCGCTTTGTCGAAACGTCCTTTGCGGATATACCACAAGCCGAGGGCATTGTTGTTGCGTACATCCATCGGGTCGCGCCGCAAGGCCTCTTCGTAGTAATCCACCGGATTGTAGGTGGCGTGGCGGTATTGTTCCAAGTGCAGTCCGGTCAGGTAGAGCTGTTCGGTCGTTTTAATGTCTTCGGGAAGCAAGGCGGCCTCGGCAGCATCAGGAACAGGTTTCACCTCGTCCGGTTCAGCGTGCCAATACAGCACCTCACGCCCCTTTGAGGTGACGCTCAGGCAAAGACGGCCGAAGCTTTCCCCTTCCGTATCTGCCGTTTCGTCAAGCAGCTGTTCAGGCGTAACGGTCACCTCCCGGTCGTAGTACACTTTTCCGTCTTCTCTTTTCAACGTCACGCGCACCTCCTGTCTGGAAGTGGCGAAAATCCTGAAATGCACCTTGCCGTTGCCTTCGGGATCGATGTTCATCAGCAAGTCCTTGGTAGCGTTCTTCACAATGCCCAGCTCACGGTAAGGAAGAAAATACTGCGTGAAACTCTTTTCTTCATACGGCTGAAGCCACGTAAAGTCGGGCTGGTTTTCAGTATATACACCAGCCATCAGTTCAATGTAAGGGCCGTCCTCATCAGTCAGGTTACGGTCCCATGCCCGTCCGAAGTCGCCGTTTCCCCAAGTCCACTGCTTCTTTCCCGGAGAAACATGGTGGTTTGCCACATGGAGCATTCCTGCATGTGTATCGTTCTCATAGCCTCCTTCAAAATCAAACCGCGAGTTTACAGCCATGTAAGAAGTCGGGACCTTGATGTTCTTGTAGTTCGAGATATCCACCCCTGCCGAATAGTCCATCTTATAGTATGTTCCTGTAGCGATCGGAAAACTGCTTACGGCACGTTTTCCATGGTCAAACACGGCATTGATGTCGGGCGGAAACACGCTCTGGTAATGATCGTTGACTGCTACGGCAGGGTTTGCCCACCAGAGAAATGTCTGCGGCACATCGGTACGGTTGTAGAGCACGCCCTTTATTTCCAGGTAAGCGTGCCCCGGACGCAAAGTGAAGCCTGCCATACCCTTCTGGTGGAACATCCGTTCCATTTCGCTTACCCACACGGTCACACTTCCGTCAGCATTCTCTTCAATGGTGCAGTCGACCGGCATAAAGGTGCTCGGACGGTGGTGCTGCGGCCAGTTGAACTCGATACCGCCAGAAATCCACGGGCCGGCCAGTCCTACGAGAGCGGGTTTGATGACATGGTTGTAGTAGATGAAATGGCGGTTCTTGATTTTGTCGTATGCCATCTGCACGCGTCCTCCCAGTTCCGGAAGAATCATGACCTTTATATACTCGTTCTCTATGAAAACCGCATTGTATGCCTTGTCCTTCTTCTCGTCCGAGATAGACTCTATCACCGGATAAGGATAAACCACACCGCTGCTTCCCTGATACACTCTCTTTTCCAGAAATATCGGATTCTTTTCAGGCTTCCCCACTTCATATGTCGGGATTACAACCTGCTCTTTCCATGCTTTTACCATTTTGCAAATAAAGATTTATGACTATGATTCATTTAAGTTATTTGATTCGCCGGCCATTCTCGTCCGGCAGGTACCTTGACGGACGAGAAAACGGGCAACTCATTCTGACAACACTTTTCCCAGTTCCTCCAGCGACTTGCCTTTTGTTTCCGGCAGCCTGAAGAAAAAGAAGACGAAGCCTGCGATACAGATGCATGAATAAATCCAGAAAGTGCCGCTTGTCCCGAGAAACGTGTTCAGAAACGGGAAAGTGTAAGTCAGTATGCAGCTCGCCATCCACAAGGCAAACGTAGCCACAGACATGGCGACGGCACGTATTCTGTTGGGAAATATCTCAGACAGCAGGACCCAGGTAACCGGACCGAGCGACATGGCATAGCATGCTATGGCAAGCACGACCAGCACCACCATCATCACCCCGTTTACCTCCATATAATAGCAGGTGCCCAGAATGGCGTAAATTCCGGCAAGCCCTCCTGCCCCGACAAGCATCAGCACACGCCTCCCGAGGCGGTCGACCGTATAGATTGCAACAAATGTAAACACCAGGTTGGCTATACCCGTGACGACAATGTTGATGAACGTATTGTCGACATCATAACCTGCCGACTGGAAAATTTCCTGTGCATAATTGAAGATTACATTCGTACCGCACCACTGCTGAAACATGGCAACAATGATTCCAAGCACCAGCATCAAGCGGCAGGATTTGCTGAAAAGCTGCTTCAGACCGCCCTGACTCTTCTTCTGCATCTCCGCTTCTTCAAACGTACGGAGTTCACGCTGCGCATATTCCCTGCCTCCGATCTTAGACAGAGTGAACAAAGCCATGTCTTTTTTTCCGCTCATCGCCAGCCACCGGGGACTTTCAGGGATGAACAGTGCCATAAACAGGAACACAAAGGCCGGAAAGGCGGCTGCCCAGAACATCCACCGCCAGGCCATCTCCCTGTTCCACACGTCACTGTCGCTGACCAGAAGCCAGTTGACAACCTGCGCCGCAAGTATGCCCACCACAATCGTCAACTGGTTGAGCGAAACAAGCCGCCCGCGTATCGAAGCCGGCGCCACCTCCGCTATATACATCGGCGAAAGTCCTGACGCAATGCCAATGGCGATGCCGCCGAAAAAACGGACAGCCAGAAACAAAGCAAACGAATTGAAGGCCCCTGTACCGTAAGCCGTAACCATAAACATGAAGGCCGAAACCAGCAAGAGCAGCTTGCGCCCCAGCTTGTCGGCGAGCAAACCGGCCGTCAAAGCCCCGATCAGACAGCCGGCAAGCGCTATGCTCATCGCCAGTTCCTGCATCGAAGGATTTCCGACAATGCCGAAATATTGCTCGTAAAAAATTTTCGCTCCTCCGATTACCACCCAGTCGTAGCCGAAGAGAAGACCTCCCATCGCAGAAACAATGCAGATGAAATAAACAAAACCTTTGTTGTAGTTTTCCATATTCAGTCAGATTTCAATTATGTTATTCAGATATTGCAAAGGTAGCGTTAATCAAGATCCCGGGAAATGGAATATTTTATTTTGAGGATGGACTTTCTTACGTTTTTTTGGTATTTTTGTGTCTATATACACCAAGCCTCGACCATGATAAGACAAAAAGACGGATTTAACGGAGAAAGGGCGCTCGTTGTGCCTCAACTGGTATTGAAGATGATGGGAAACGATCCGCTGGTATCTATGCTGCACATCACAGACATAGGCTATTACCCGAAGGCACGCCATCATTTCAGGGAAAGGAAAACGCCCATCGACCAGTACGTACTGATCTATTGCCTGGACGGAGCCGGACGCTACCGGATAGGAAGCCGTGAGTTTCAGGTATCGGCAAACCAGTACTTTATCCTGCCTGCCGGCATCCCGCATCTCTATGCGGCGGACGACAATGACCCATGGACAATCTACTGGATCCATTTCAAGGGGCCGCTTGCTCCATACTATGCGGAAGGAGCGACGAAGCCTTTGGATATTCTGCCGGAAAAACACTCGCGGATCAACAACCGCCTGAACATTTTCGAAGAGATCTTCAACACATTAAAGTCCGGATACAGCAACGAAAATCTCCGCTATGTTTCTTCACTGTTCCATTATTACCTCGGATCCCTGCGCTACATACAGCAATACCGGAACGCAAGCAGCGAACCGGGCAATGAGGGTGATGCCATAAAAGAGGCCATCCATTTCATGCAGGAAAACATAGAAAAACATGTCACCCTTCATGACATGGCCGCTCAGACCGGATACTCCCCTTCCCATTTCTCGGCGCTATTCAAAAAACAGACCGGACACGCTCCGCTTGCCTACTTCAACCTGCTCAAAGTACAGCAGGCTTGTTTCATGCTCGACTCGACAGACATGAAAATCAATCAGATATGCTATAAAGTGGGAATAGAAGACACTTATTATTTCTCGCGTTTGTTCAGCAAAATAATGGGAATGTCACCCAGCGAATACAAAAAGACGAAAAAAGGCTAGTCCAGACAACGGCTGAGGCAGAAAAGTTCATCTCCAGACTGGAGATGCATATCTTCAAGCTGGAGATACAGATTTTTCCTTGTCCGGATTGGCGAAGTGCCTTGCCTGCGGCCATATGCCAGTATGAAATCTTTCCCTGCCACAGCAGATACGGCATCCGGACTCTTCCATACTCCATATAAGTCTGAAACACCCTATATTTTTCTTAAAGCTCTGCGGCAGGAACGGAGTTTCCTTTCGGTGACCGGACGCTTCTTCGTCCCGCCCTGCTGCACTGCAGCCACCACCTTGAATCCGCTCCACTTCAGAATCTCTTTCAAGGCCCTGACCACTCCCTGGGATTGGCCGAACAGAATGTTGAACGGAAAGGGAGTCGTGCAGGCAGCCACAAGAATCGCTTTCTTGCCTTTGTGCAGCGGCTTCGGAATGCCGCTTGCGCTCTCTCCCATCATGCCATAGACAATCCGGTCGAACAGCACTTTCAACTGCCCGGGCATATTTCCCCAATAACAGGGAGCGCCAACCACAAGGACATCGCAAGCCTCTATCAGCCCAAGCACCCGCTGCGCGTCATCCTCAGGCAAGACACAGCTCAGACGGCTGCGGCACACCATACACCCCGTACATGGAGCCACATTCAGATCAGACACAGAAAGGCAGGTCACGTCGAACCCCCTTTCTTCCGCCTCTTCCCTGACGGCAGCCAGCATCCGGGCCACATTTCCCTTTTTCCGAGGACTTCCGTTGATAACCAATACTTTCATCAAAAAACAGATTCTGTCAGTTCTGATAATCAAAATACCACCAGTAAGTATTTCCGTAATGCCTGCGCAGCCAGTTCTCGCGCTCCTTGGCCGAAACATACTCCTTTCCCTTCTCTTTATACTCCATAAACCGGCGCACGCACGACGAATCCCTCGCCGCTAAAGCGACGGAGTCGGAACGCTGTGAATGGTAGAGCACCATCGCCTCACGATAGAAGCGGGGCAGCGTATCTTCGGGTTCAAAGAAGTCGTTTACCGCCGTTGCAAACTCCTCCAGATTCTTGTCAAGAAGCAGCGCCGACAGATAGTAGTCGAGCGAAGTATATTTTCCGGTTCCCTTATAACAGATGTTGCGGAGAAAGACATTCCGGTCCTCCCCCTTATACGGCCTTGCCCCCAAAAGGTAATAGATGGAATCGTTTGTATACCGGAGCGTCTGCAATGAATCATCGGGGAAGAAAAGCCCGTCCGAACGATAATACTGCGGATAGTCAAACAAACGGTCGCCCATCGAACCTGTCCGCGCCATGGCCATGCCGCGCAAGGCAGTGAATGTCCGGCTGGCTTCGAGCGACTTCTCGCCCACCTGCATCGCCCGTCCGTAGTCGCGGTTGCGGAGATAATATTCGGCCTGCAATTCATGATGGAATGACCTGTCTGAATTACCGCAAAGAACAGTCATTACGCACAAGACAAGCAGGATGAACAGATTGCCGTTGACAATCCCCATCGTATTGTCTTCCTGGTTCAAACGGATTCTGAACACTCCCCTCAACCAGTATGTCACGCCTATAAAGACAATGATCAGAAGCGGAAGAAGCCACACCCAGCATGAGTGGTACGACGAGGTATAGACATCGCGCCCAACGTCCGTCAAAGCGCACAGCACCAGGAAGGAAGGGACATACGACAAGGCGCGCACATATCCCTTGAGCCCCAGCAGGCTGTTCACCCCCCATCTGAGCAGCAGCAGAATCAGCGTGATGACAATGGCACTCACCGCCGGAGCAAAATGCGTCTTCCCATGCGCCAGCGAATAGTGCAGGGCTTCAAGCATCTCGCGCTGGAACACATACAGATAAACAAAACTGAAAACAGAAAAAAGAAGACCGCAAACCACGATCATGATGCGTGCGGCCTTCTTATGAAATGAATTGGCGTAATAACTCATAAACAAAAACTAAGCTTTCACCCGTTTCAAGACTACGGCGGAACGGGCAGGTACGTACAATTTCAGCCATTCTTTCTTGTCCTTCGCATAGAGCGGGTCAGCGCAAGTAAAGTGGCGGAGCGAATCGTCAGAGAATCCGAAGCCGCCGAAAGCCTTGTTGTCCGTATTCAGCACCACATCGTATGCTCCGCGCGGAACCAGGAAACCATAGTCGGTGAATGAACGGGTCGGGTTGAAGTTGAACACAAATACCAGGTCTTTTCTGCGGTAAGCAAGAATCTGATCTCCGTCGTTATGCCAGACTTCGATCACATCCGATTTCTGGATGTTCTTCACATCGGTGAGCAGATGCACCATCGCCTTGTCAAAATCGCCCAGATAATGATAGCACAGGCTCTTGTCGTCAACCAGATGCCATTGGCGGCGGGCATATTTGTAAGACCATCCGTTGCCCTCACGCGGGAAGTCGATCCATTCGGGATGGCCGAACTCGTTTCCCATAAAGTTCAGGTAACCGCCGTTGATGGTAGAGGCCGTGAGCAGACGGATCATCTTGTGCAGAGCGATACCTCTCTCCACCACGCCGTTCTCATCACCCTTCCTGAAGTGCCAGTACATGTCAGCGTCAATCAGACGGAAGATAATGGTTTTGTCGCCCACCAAAGCCTGGTCATGGCTTTCACAGTAGGAAACGGTCTTCTCATCCTTACGCCTGTTTGTCACTTCCCAGAACAGGCTCGACGGCTTCCAGTCCTCATCACGCCGTTCCTTGATTATCTTGATCCAGTAGTCGGGGATATTCATCGCCATACGGTAGTCAAAACCGTATCCGCCATCTTCTATCGGCGCGGCAAGTCCCGGCATGCCCGACACCTCTTCTGCAATGGTGATTGCCTTCGGATTGACTTCATGAATCAGCTTGTTGGCCAAGGTCAGGTAACAGATTGCATTGTCGTCCTGATGTCCGTTGAAATAGTCCCCGTAGTTGCAGAAAGCCTCGCCCAGACCGTGGCTGTAATAGAGCATCGAAGTCACTCCATCAAAACGGAATCCGTCGAAGCGGAACTCTTCAAGCCAGTACTTGCAGTTTGACAAGAGGAAATGCAGCACCTCGTTCTTGCCATAGTCAAAGCAGAGAGAGTCCCAGGCCGGATGTTCCCGGCGGTCGCCCTGATAGAAATACTGGCACGGATCGCCGGCAAAATTGCCCAGTCCCTCCACCTCGTTCTTCACCGCATGCGAATGCACGATATCCATAATTACGGCGATGCCCATCTGATGAGCCGCATCAATCAGCTGCTTCAGTTCGTCAGGCGTTCCGAAGCGTGAGGAAGGAGCAAAGAAACTTGAAACATGATAGCCGAAGCTGCCATAATAAGGATGTTCCTGGATGGCCATGATCTGGATGCAGTTGTAGCCGTCCTCCTTCACGCGCGGAAGCACATTTTCGCGGAACTCATTGTAGGTTCCCACACGTTCGGCGTCCTGCGCCATTCCTACGTGGCATTCATAAATCATAAGCGGACCCACGTTTGGCGTGAAGGCCTTTTTCTTGAATTTGTACGGCTTTTCAGGATTCCACACCTGCGCGCTGAATATTTTTGTGACATCGTCCTGCACAACCCTTCTTGCCCATGCCGGGATACGCTCTCCGCAGCCTCCCTCCCAGTGAACTTTCAGCTTGTAAAGGTCGCCATGCTTCATCGCTTTCTCCGGAAGCTTGATTTCCCAGTTGCCGCTGTTGCGTAGACGCTTCATCTTATAGGCCGGCATTTCTTTCCACCCGTTGAAATCGCCGATCAGATAAATCTCTGTAGCATTCGGCGCCCATTCGCGGAACACCCATCCTTTGTCGGTGTGGTGCAGTCCGAAATAAAGGTGCCCGTCGGCAAAGTCCGACAATTTCTTTTTCCCCGTCAATTCTTTTTCCTTGGCAACAGCGTGTTGGTGACGTCCGTTGATGGCATCAGCATACGGCTCCAGCCACGGATCATTTTTGATGATATTCAAAACCTCATCCATAGTATCAGTTATTTTGTTTGACAATTATTTCGCGCGAACTTTCACAATCACTTTCTTTACTCCATCCGGAGTTACCCCCGGCGCATGAGCGTCTTCAGGAAAGAATATGGCAAACATCCCCGGTTTGACAGTCAGATAGTCGGTGGCCAGACCTTCATAGAAAGTTATATCCTTTTCCGGATTATAAGAAGCTTCCGGAAGATCTGTGCGAGGCATATAGCCCATCAGCTCCACTCCCGACAGCGGAATCTGGATATCGATGAAATTGTCATGCGTTTCAATCCTGGCCTCTTCTTTCGTTTTCGGGCGGGTCTGCGAGAAATTGACGGTCAGTTCGCCTTCCTTCAAGACCACCTTCCCTATTTCATGCGCATTCAGGTCAGTGGATTTCAGAAACTCCACAGCCTGTACGAACAAAGGATTCAAAGCTACGTACTTTTCCAGATTTTCTAATTTGTCGATAACCATAATGCAATGTTTTAATATTAATAATCCGATTCAGCCCATACCTGTACGGCTTGAGCTACACAAACTTACGAAATATATTCTGATAATCCGAAAAAAAAGGGCGTTTTTTAAGAGCCTGCCAGGATTTTCAACAGAAAATCATGTATTTTCCCGTTTGACGCCACGACCTGGCTGCCTTGCTCATAACTGTCCCCTCCGCAGAAGTCGGTAACACGCCCTCCCGCATTCTGCACAATCAGAATGCCGGCAGCAATGTCCCACGGACCGAGAAGAGCCTCTACCCTTGCATCAAAACGCCCGCATGCCACATAGCACATTTCGGCTGCGGCAGCGCCTACGACTCTCGTCCCCGCCACCTTCCCGTAAACGCCGTCCACCAGCTTCCGGAACACCGGCCTGTAGGCATCCGCATCGTACGGCAGGCCCAAAGCCAGAAAAGCATTGTCCGCGCAATCCACGTCCGAAACGTGAACCGGCTCGCCGTTCCGGTACGAAGAATCGCCTTTGCAGGTCCAGAAACATTCATCCCTGCAAATTTCATACACAACTCCTATCAGGATTTCCTCGCGGTCACGCAAAGCGATGCTGACGCAGTAAGGAGCATTGTCGTGGATAAAATTGGTTGTGCCGTCCAAGGGGTCGACCACCCAGCAATAAGGCTCTCCGGAAAATCCGGCACTGCCCTCCTCAACAATAAAACCTGCCTCGGGAAGCAACTCCCTCAAGCAGGCTACAATTCTTCTTTCCGACTCTTTGTCTACATAAGAAACATAATCGTGCGCATGTTTCTTCTCCACCCGTTCGCGGGAGAACCGGCTTCTTTCCTGACGGATGAAGCTTCCTGTTTCCACAGCCAGCGCACGCACCTTCTCCGTCAGTTCCTGTAAATTCAGTTTCATTTCTTTTCCTCCAGCAAACGTCCATACTTGAATGTGCCTTTCCGGATCACCTTGCCGTCCGCATCGGTTTCCACAAAAGGCCCGTCCTTCTTTCCCTGCTTGAAAAAGCCTTCAAAACGGATTCCGTCTTTGCTCACGAGTGTGCCTTTGCCGTCTTCCTTGCCTCTCACGAATCCGCCTGTATATACAGAGCCGTCGGCCGTACGCAATGTGCCTTCGCCTTCAGCCATGTTGTTCTTCCACTGTCCTTCGTACACGTCGCCGTTCGCCCACTTGTAGGTTCCCGTTCCCGAACGCTGGTTTCTCAGCCACTGGCCTTCATAAATCGCTCCGTTCGCCCACGTGAACGTGCCTTTGCCGTTCTGCCAACCGTTGGAGAACTGTCCGACATACCTGTCGCCGTTGGGGTAAGTATAAATGCCCTCTCCCGTGCGTTCTCCGTTGACATAATCGCCTTCGTATTTTTCTCCGTTCTGAAAATAATAGATTCCCTTTCCTTCCTGCACGTCGTTCTTCCAGTCGCCCACATACTTGTCACCGTTGGTATAGTAGAAAGTGCCTTTTCCGTCACGCATTCCGTCTTTCCATTCGCCTTCATATTTCGAATTGTCTTCCCACGTCATGGTACCCTGTCCGTTCTTCAAGTCATTTTTCCACTCTCCGCTATAGGTAGCTCCTCCTTTCCATATATAGGTTCCCTTTCCGTCACGCTTGTCCTGATGCCATGTTCCGTCATAGAAGTCGCCGTTATAATAAGTCATGGTGCCTTTCCCTTCCTGAAAGTCCTGAAACCAGAACCCGTCGTAACGGTTATTGTTCATAAAATAGAAAGTTCCTTTTCCATGCTGCTGGTCCTGATACCATTCGCCCACATACTTCTCCCCGTCGCTGAAAGTATAGGTACCCTGCCCCTGGCGTTTCCCCTTCACATATTCACCCTCATACACGTCGCCGTTCTTAAACACAGTACGCCCTCTTCCGTTCGGCCGCCGCCCTTTCAGTTCTCCGGTATATTCGGCCCCATCCTTGAATTTATAATATCCCAAAGACATCTGAGCCGAAACGGAATTCGTCCCCACAGCCAGAAGGGCAAACAACAAAATGCTATATTTATTCATTAGATTATTCTTCTTGTTAATTATAGAGTTCAAAATTAATTTTTTTGGTCAGTAATCGGATTCCGGATTCATACTTTTTTACCAGCCACCACCTCTATTAAATTTTCTTTGCAGAAGTACTTCCGCGAAAGCGACAGAATATCTTCGGAGGAAATGTCGCGCACGGCGGCAAGCGAGCGGTCATAAAAGTCATAATCCAGTCCCGATGCTTCGATAAAGATCCATGCGTCAGAAAGCGAAAAGGGGCTTTCGTATGAACGGCATATATCACCAAGCATATAGTTGCGCACCATGTCCAGCTCTTCGTCCGACACGCGCTCCTCCCTCAGCCTGTCCATTTCATGATAGACCTCTTTTATCACTTGCTCCACGTATTCGTTTCCGGTTTCCGTGCTGATCATCAGCAGTCCGGTTCCCGGATAAACGACCAGCCCCGCTCCGATTCCGTAGGTATAACCTTTGTCTTCGCGTATGTTCGACATAAGCCGGCTGCCAAAATAGCCGCCGAAGAGGGTTACCAGTACACGCAGCTTCAGGTAGTCCGGATGCTTCCGGTCGAGCGTAAATCCGCCCATCTTCACCGAACTCTGCATCGCATCCTCTTTCTCCACGAACACGCGCTTGCGGGTATCCGTAATTATAACCGGCTGGGGAAGGACAAAATCGGACGAGCGTTCGCCCCACTCCGCATCCCCGAACAGCCTTTCCACGCAACGGACCGTGTCTGGAGTAACACGTCCGGACAGATAAGCCGAACAATTGCCCGAACGATAGAACCTGCGGTAATATTCCTTCAGGCTTTCCACGCCGATACGGTCATAGTCATCCAGTTCGGCATACCTGCCTAACGGATGCCTCTCTCCGAAGAGCGAACGGCAGAGCTGCTTGCGCGAAAGCACGTCCACCCGCTGGTTGTTCACCATAAACTGATGCTTGTGGATATCGCGGATCACAGCAAATTCTTTTTCCGGAAACACAGACTCCATAACCATTGAGGCCACCACTTCAAGCGTCTTGCTGAAATAGCGCGACAGCGAATAGAGTGTCACATAACTGCAATCCACCGACACTGAAAGATCAAGCCACGCTCCATAATAGTCCAGCGTTTCAGCGATCTCCGCCGACGAAAGGTTACGCGTCCCTTCCCTGAGCATACGGTTCGTAAACACAGCCTGCAAGGGCTGTTCCTGCTGAAGCTGTCCGCTTTTAATCACCAGGTCAAAACGCACGACATCTTCACTTCCTGCTTCTATGGTAAAGAGCGGCATGCCGTTCCGCATCACGCGCCTTTCCGGACACACGATCGAAAAGTCATCCAACTGGCGGATTTCGGGAGCCACGGTTCTGTCAAGCGTACTCATCTCAATTCCGGGTGTTGGTTTAAAAATGCTTCTGCCCGCTCCAGATCCTGCGGCGTATCAATGCCGATCGTTTCCACATCGCTGATGCCCACCTTGACGGTATAGCCGTTTTCAAGCCAGCGCAACTGCTCGAGCGACTCTGCCAGCTCAAGCGGCGACTGGGGCAATGCGGTGATTTCCTTCAAGACCGAAGCCCTGTATGCGTAAAGTCCGATGTGCTTGTAGTATACATGATTTGCCAGCCAATCCTTACGGTCGCGGCTGCGCTGGAACGGAATGATGGAGCGGCTGAAATAAAGTGCCTGCATCTGCCTGTTCACCACTACTTTCGGCGAATTTACATTTTCAAGCGCATCGAATCCGTCTTCCGGACGGAAAGGTTTCACCAACGTAGCTATTTGAGTCGCCTCATCATCAAAACAAGCCTTCACCGCCTCCAGCTGCGAGCGCTGAATGAAAGGTTCGTCGCCTTGGATGTTCACTACCACATCATACCCTTTCCCTGCCTTGCAATAGGCTTCATAGCAACGGTCGGTTCCGCTTTTATGATTGACGGATGTCATGACAACCTTGCCGCCGAAAGCTTCTACAGCCTTTTCAATCCGTTCGTCGTCGGTTGCCACACAGACGTCGTCCAAAACGCCTGCCACCTGTTCATACACTCTCTGAATCACAGGCTTTCCTCCCAACATAGCCAAAGGCTTCGCAGGAAAACGTGTGGATGCATATCTTGCCGGAATTATTCCTATAAACTTCATAACTGGATAACTTTTAGAATCGGTTGACAAAGTTAAGAAAATTCTGTGGAAAAACCGCCGGATTCCGGCAGATTAGCAAAAGATATTTCTGTTCCTTTTGCGTAACTTGCCCGTCAAAATCATTGTCCATACAGTTCTGTAGGAGGCTCAAAGTGCAGCTGCCGTTTGCGGTTTATTTCCTCTGGAAAATCCTTGAAGGCCTGATATATTTTCGCAAGCCTGCCACACCATCGCCATGCAAAACGGATTTCCTGGTGAACTTCCACCATCTTTCAATAATGTTCATCGGTTACGGGATCGCCGCATCTGATTCCGCCTGCAAAAATAATTTCAGATGAACAACATCACACGCTATCTTGAAATCTTTCTCCTTGTCGAGAGAGTGCCCTATTTGCAAGCCATCAGGTTGTTTCATGGTTCCGAGTCTTTTCGACAAAAGTAATTCATTTCTTTGACACGAACCATTGTTGCTTTGGGAAAGAGCATATTTCACAACAATTTAAGGAACTGCCATCTGGCAAATTGGACAAACGACACCTGATTTCTACATAGTTCCTTGAATGGAAGTTTATCTGCACCAAGAGCCTCCTCTAACATAAAGCTGTTATTCCGACAGCTATTTTACCGCAAAAACAGCACATCCTCCCGAATTTTATGTAAGTCCGTTTACACGGGCATCACCTACCTTTGCATCAACCACAGAAGACATCAAGAGTGGGAAATAAAAAGAGCGGCAGTAATACCAGCCGATGCAGTATGCTGAGACTGACGGAAGCCACTGTTGTGAACGGTGTCATTGCCATCTCCGCCTTATTGCAAACAGACAATTATTCAGTTTATAAAAAAGAGTATGGAATCACTAAAAAAACTTCTGCTGGCCGCCTTGATACTATGTGGCGGCGTATGTGCTACCTGTGCACAAGAGAAAACAACGACGGCCGGTGTGCCGATGGTCAAGTTGAACAACGGCGTGGAGATGCCCCGCTTCGGCATCGGCACATTCCTCCAGCCCAGTGACGAAGTGTGCGAACAGTCGTGCCTCACTGCCTTGAAAGCCGGATATCGGCACATCGACACGGCCCATGCCTATCAGGACGAAGCGGGCGTGGGGCGTGCAGTCAAGGAAAGCGGTATACCTCGCGAGGAAATCTGGATTACCAGCAAACTCTGGCCCACGGAATACGGCGAGGGAAAGACGCTGAAAGCCATCGACGAGATGCTGAAGCGGATGCAACTGGATTACATCGACCTGCTCTATGTTCACCAGCCCGTGGGCGACTTCGTAGGCGCATGGAAAGACATGGAAAAGGCGGTGAAGATGGGCAAAGTGCGTGCCCTCGGCATCAGCAACTTCGATGCGAACGATGAGGTGTGGAACACGATTATGAAAGCAGCGACTATCAAGCCTCAAGTACTCCAGATAGAGTGCCACCCTTACGCCCAGCGGTTGGAGATGCGCAAGAAAGCCGCAAAAGAAGGGATACAGATGGAATGCTGGTTCCCGTTGGGAGGTGCCATGTCGGGCGGTGCCCTGTTCAAAGACCCCGTAATAAAGAAGATAGCCGAAGCCCACGGCAAGACCCCGGCACAGGTCATCCTACGCTGGCACATCCAGGAAGGCTTCTCCGTCATCCCCGGTGCATCGAATCCCGACTACATCAAGGAGAACATCCAAATCTTCGACTTCCAGTTGACCGACGACGAGATGCAGCAGATGCGCTCGCTCAACAAGGAGAAGCGTTTCTTCAACGCCACGCTGGAAGATGTAGAAAAGATGGTGTGGGGAGCAAGGCTGTGATGGCTTGACATACGTAAATGATATAGAGAAGCATCTCTGTGGAGGCACGGAGGTGCTTTCCTGATTTTATGACTATAACTTTTGCCCTCTCCCTGATTTTCGCTATCTTCACAAGCGAACCATAAAAAATCTACAAACATGAAGACAGAATACGAAAAATGTATGGCAGGCGAACCTTTCAACGGAGGCCGGGACCCGAAGATAATGGAAATGACAGTGCGGGCAAAACGCCTGCTGGCGCAACTCAACGCCACGGACTACGCTGATACCGGACGCAAACAGGCTTTGCCGAGCCAACTGTTCGGCAGTATCGGGAAGGGGGTTCACGTGGACATCGACTTCCATTGCGAATACGGCAAGCACATCTTCGTCGGCGATAAGGTTATCATCAACATGAACTGTACCTTTGTGGACAATAACCGCATCGACATCGGCAACAACGTCCTGATTGCACCTAATGTGCAGATATACACCGCCACGCATTCCACCGATGTGCGCGAGCGAATGGCTTGGGATTGGATGGAGGGAAACGACATCTGCAACACCATCGCGCGTCCGGTCAGGATAGAAGACGGCGCATGGATAGGCGGCGGAGCAATCATCCTGCCCGGTGTGACGATTGGAGAAAATGCCGTTATCGGCGCGGGCAGCGTGGTGACGCACTCCATTCCGGCAAACTGCGTGGCGGTGGGGAATCCGTGTAGGGTGACTCGGAAACTCAAATAAAAGCCTATACAAAAAAACTCCCGCAACGGGTTCTCTGCGCTGCGGGAGTTCTTTTTTCTTTACCCGTATGTCTCAATTAGGAACTTCACCAACTGCGGGTCGCCGAAATTCACCGTTCCCGCATCGTGACAGTTGAGTGTGGCAATACGTTTCATTTCTTCATCGGTCAGCGTAAAGTCGAAGATGTCCAGATTCTGCCGCATACGCTCCACATGCGTGCTCTTGGGGATGGCGACGATGCCCCACTGCGTGAGCCAGCGCAGTGCCACCTGTGCGGCGGTCTTCCCGTAGCCTTCGCCAATGGAAGCAAGCTGTTCGTTCTTTACCACATCTTCGGCACCCTCACCGCCAAGCGGCCCCCATGCCATCATCTTCGTGTCGTGTTCTGCGAGAAGCGGCTCGATGCCCTGTTGCTGGACGAGCGGATTGCATTGCAACTGGTTCACCATCGGCTTGATGTCCACATAGTGGGCGAAGTCGAAGAAACGTCCTGCCTGAAAATTGCTTACACCGATGGCACGCACCTTGCCTGCCCGGTAGGCTTTCTCCATCGCCCTCCACGAGCCGAACACGTCGCCGTATGCCTGATGGATGAGCAGCAGATCGATATAGTCGGTCTTCAACTTGCGCAGGCTCTCGTCGATACTTGCTGCCGCTCTCTCCTCGCCTGCATTCGAAATCCATACTTTCGTCACCAGAAAAATGTCCTGCCGGACAATATCGCTCTTGCTTATGGCATTTCCTACACCTTCCTCGTTGAAGTAAGCCTGCGCCGTGTCAATCAGGCGATAACCCACATTCAGCGCATCGCTTACGCACCGTTCACATTCCTGCGGAGCTACCTTGAACACTCCGTAACCCAATAGCGGCATTTCCACGCCGTTGCTCAGTTTGATTGTTTCCATATTGTCTTTGTTTAATCGGTTCCCTATACATACAAAGGTACGGCATAATGTTGCATCCTTCCATACACGGATTACAGACGGTCGTACCTTTTTTACGGATTGTCCGGAATGAGGCAGTTTTAAATATGCTCCATCGATTATCGGTTTTCTTCCCAAAAACGGACAGCATCCGTCAGCCAGCCTTCAGCCACCGTCCCCGTGCCAAGTCCGAAACCGTGAGGATGCCCGTCGTAAGCATGAAATTCGGTCGGGATGCCGAGGGAGGAAAGACCTTGCAGCCGCCGTTGCATGGTGCGCCATGAGGCAATGCCGTCGTTCGTACCGACACAGGCGTACGTTGCCGCGTCTTGCGAACTAACCGTGCCATAACCCGTATATTGCATGATGACAGCCGAGGCTTGCGGAATATCCGTGCGTCCGGTGAGTTCTTGCAAGTAATCCTCATTGCCGAGCACAGCCGCCATGCGTGCTCCTGCCGAACCTCCCCAAAGCGAATAGCCGGAAGCGCTTACGCCCAGCTCATCGGCATGGTCATAAATATAAGTGATGGCGCGGGCAAGGTCTTCGTAGGCATATTCCGGACGGTAAATGAGCGCAAAAGCATTGTACCCAAGTTTGGACAGTTCAAGAGCATGAGGAAAGCTGTCGTGCATGGCTCCGACATACGCGAATGCACCACCGGCATTGCAGACGGCAAAGGGCGCACCCGGATTTCCCCGGAAAAAGAACAGTCCCGTATTGCGCTTCTGCGGGTCGTCCTGCTTTTCGGCCTCCGTATAAATGTCAAGAAATACGCTGCCGGCATGTGCCTTCAGGTAATTGCAGATTTCAACGGTCTTGTCCGGGTCTATGTAGTTATACCACACCAAGCGCAACTGTTCCAAAGTCTCGCCGCTCCAATAGCCCTCGTCTACGGGGAAAATCAGCCGTCCCCAATTACCGAAAGCCGGGTCATTCATAACATCACTGATACGGCTTGTGCGGGTGAAAGATTGCCCCGCTTCAGGCGGAAAGAAAAACGGCAGAGCATTATATACAAACTCCACGACGGAATTGTAATCGTGTTGCCCTCCCTCTCGCTGGTGGTAAGAAAAGTTATGGGGAGTAAACACATCGGTCAGCTGCATACATGCCATCGCCTGATTATGGGTCTGATAAAAGCGTGCATCCTGTGTTCCCACGGCGTGCCATACGTGAAAACCGTTATCCGTTCCGTAAGGCGATGCCTGAACTACCGAAGCAAGAAACTGAGCCGTCTGCTCCGGCACCGTCTGTCCGCCAAAAATCGAAACGTGCCAACTGTCACCACTCATCGGCAGGAAAAAGCGTTGCAAGTCGAAACAATGTTCAAAGATATACCATGTCGTCACACTGCCCAGCGAGAAGCCGCCGAAAGCCCGGTGGTCACGCGATGCCACGATACCTGCCCGGTCAGTCGTTTCAGCGTATGTCGAGAAGCGGCTTTCAACGGCAGGAATCAGGTCATTCTCATATTCATTATGGAACACAGCGATTTCCTCGCACGATTCACCCCAATCTTTTGCCCGGTTGTCTTTGTCCCACGTGGGCGACACCACGATGACAGGCTTGCAATCTCCTTGCTGAATCATCCAGTCCAAAATGTTCTTCTGTGCGCCGCCCAATGTTTCAAATGTTTCCTCTGCCGTTCCCGTCCATCCGTGCATCAGGTAGACGACATCGTATTGCCGGCTCTCGTCATATCCGTAAGGCAGATAGACATAGGCAGGCTTCCGCGCGGCAGGACGGTCATCGCGGGTATAATCTTTCGATTCATATTCGATTCTTACTACCTGCCCCTGCTCTGTTGCCTCCGAAAAGTATTGATTGGGAACAGGATGGGTCATCTGAATCTGAAAACTGTCAGTATTGGTTGTTCCGTTTCCATTCATATCAGTAGGGATTTCTGTTTTTTCCGTACAAGACCATAGTCCTGTCATCATAGCAGCCATTATGATTGCAATGTAGGTCATTCTTCTCATCATTTCATTACTTTACGGCTGCAAAGTTCAGCATAATTCTTGTGCCGACTATTACACTAATTACTGCAAGTACCTACATTTTTGCGGTTTGTTATACAAAACGGATGCGCTTTACATACCCACAGAAGCCGTTTTCTGTTTCCACTAAATCAGAAAACATCATTTGATCGCTATACACACCTTTCATACTACTATTCTCTTTGGGTGATTTGACATTTACGCCTATTCAATATATCCACAATAAGGGAATATATCCCCTTCTTTTGAGATATTCTCATAGCTGTGTGACCAATTGATTATAAGAAATTTTGCCTGAATTATAGGGAAGATTAGCGCACTTACAATCCTACAATAAAACAGTCCCATTGGCAAAGTTAAATATACGCTAATTTAATTCCGCCAACGGGGTATATATTACTTTATAATAAGGCAAACGACACATTGAAATATCTTTCAGAAAGATTATCTTTCTGAAAAGACCAAAAGAAAGCCAACAACCAAATTTGGTTATTTACAAAAACGAATGTATTTTTGTACTTGAACATATAAAACACAGCAATATATGTATGAGGAATATATCAAATCTGAAAGGACACCAGCAGGAAAAGTTCTGGAGCATATTTTGAGAAAAGCAAAAATAACCCAAAAGCAACTATCCATTAAGGCAGGTGTATATCCGCAAAGAATCAGTGAACTAATTAACGGAACAAGAGCTTTCACGATTCAGCAGTCCATTGCCATAGAAAGAGCTTTGGGGATAGGCATTGAAGGCTATTTCTACAAGATACAAGCCAATTATGAAGTCTATGCCTATCTGACCGAAAAAGAGAGGGAAACACACCCGGACCTGTCAAAATTCAGCATGGCATTATTTTGGGACACGAAAATAGAGAAAATCAACTGGATAAAAAACAAGGAATGGGTCATTCAGCGTATATTTGAATACGGAAACAGTCAGGAAATAGAAGAAGCCATAAGGTTTTACGGCAAAGAAACAATACAGGCTGTATTGCAGGACACACACAGCAAATGGAAAAAAGAAACAAGAGAAAAAAACTTTAAAGAATTTGTATAATGAAACTTCATTACGAAACCGTATCTCCCCAGTTAATCCGCTGCCTGAAAACGATTATGCAATCTGATGTATTCAAAGATTTCAACTTGGTTGGTGGAACGTGTCTACGTCTTCAATTAGGACACAGACGCTCCATAGACATAGATTTGTTTACAGCCATAGACTACGGAAGCATGAATGCCACCGCCATGAAAATTTTCTTGCAAGAAAACTTCCCATATTCAGAAAACCTAGACAGCTTAGACCTGCCAGCTTTGGGTTATTCTGTCCGCATCGGTGAATCTCCGGCTGACTGCATCAAAGCTGACTTCTTCTATACGGAAAACTTTATCTTCCCCGTCAAACAAACGGATGGCATCAGGCTTGCGGATATAAGAAAGATTGCGGCAATGAAAATCAAGGCAATCACTCAGGATGAGCCCAGACAAAAAGACTTTTGGGACATTTACGAACTCAGCAACACGTACAGCCTAAAAGAAATGATAGAATGGGCGATGATGCGTGATGAATGGAGCTTTACGGAAAACGATATAAAAGCCGGATTTGAAAGAATCTTTGATCTCAAAGAATGCCCTGAAGGGATAGACTGTTACAGGGGCTATGCGTGGGAACTTATCAGCATGGATTTAAAGGCAGCCGCAGAAGAATATTTCAATCAGGGAAAAAACTAAAATACTACATCCGGCAATGAAAGAATGGAGTATCAATAAATTTATGGAAAAGGCGGTTGCCAAATCGTTACCTTTGGTCCTCAAATACTCTGCTAAAAGTTTATTCTTCAAACGGTTGCATCAAACTGATGAAAATCTAAAACAGCAAACACTTTTGCCATTTATTGGCAATATGCTACCTTTGTTTCAGAGTTGATGAAGTAGAATACCGCATATCGCAGAAATAGCGACTGTTGCCAAGTCATGCCTCATTCTTTGAGAAATGCTCATAAGTGGCTTATTTCTAATACATTCCTATTTACATATCGTTTTTTTTACACAAAACGGATGCACTTCACATACCCACAGATTCTTGTCTTAATCGCAATTTTCCAAATATGACAGCCCCTTTACCTTTCTTTTGATATGTATGGCGGATAATTGTCCTTAGACAATCCTTTTGCCAATGTGTCAGGATTTACCTCCCAAAGCGTAGGCAGATACTCAAAGACAACTTTCCCTTTGTCAAGATAAAATCTGGCTTTAGAATCAAAAGCCACTGGCTTATATTGATTTTCGCCTATCAGATTATCCCTATACAGCAACTGGCTCTCTTGCCATCTCAATTCTTTCTTATCTAAAACCACATCAAATATTCCGCAAACGACTGCTTCCATTGTGGAATTATTTACCGTAGTCGAAACGCAATGCATATAGCCGGTCAGTTGGTTAGTGCTTTTCCGCATGGCTAATTCATAACAAAACATACTCGTTCCCGTATAATCTTTAACAACCGTTGTCCTCACCCCTTGTTCATCCAAGTTATACACCAACTCATGGGTTACAGTGGTCATATTGAATTTGAAGCCGTTTTCTGTTTCCACTAAATCAGAAAACATCATTTGATCGCTATACACACCTTCCATACGCCCTTCTCCAAGTTTGTAAATTATATCGTCAGTAAACAAGGTCTTACCGATGATGGTTTCTCTCAGAAAACGAATGACTGAATCTTTCATTTCTATTTTCTTTTAATGGTCTGACATTTACGTTGGGTCATTTCTTCGGCAAAAGCCTGTTCGCCATGTTCCTTGATGTAATGGATGCAGGCGGCACGGTCGGAATTGAACAGGAAAGCGAACACCTTGCCTATCCAATTGGAAAACACCTTGCATTCCTTTACATCATGGGAGCATTCAGCGCAGGTATTGAACTTGTTTTCTTGACAACACGAACGGATTTTACACCAGGTCGCCTTTTCATTGCATTTGCATCCGGGGCATTTCCCTGTCAAGAACTTGCGGCAAGCTCCGCAATAAAGACCGCAAGCGGCGATGTTGTGCGTATCGGATACGACAGATTTCATAAATATCAGATGTTGGAGTGAGAAAATTCACCGTTAATCCAGAAGGTGGCTTCCTTGCCAACGAAGTGAAGAAGCACATAATTCGGGTCGTTCGGTCCGCCGGGGAAATGATAGGCAAACCAGTCTTGCCACATTTCCTTGCGGATGGCATCGTCCGTGATAACCTCTACCGTTCCGCGTAGGGCAACCCCGTCTCCGTAATGGTCATAACAAAGACCCGCCTTGTCGTTCGCCTTAAAATCATTGACCTTTACAGAATCGGCGCTTGTCGCCATCCACACCTCATGGAAACCCTTTGCTCCAATCTTGGACATCTGCACAGGCCGGGGATAACCGTTGGCATCAATGGAAGCGACCGTCACGTTCTCGCATTGGGCAAGCAAATGGGTTGCTTTTTCCGCCAGTGTCCGTTCGTCTTTTTCTTTCCACCGTTTCAGGCGCGGGAAGTATTGAAGCATTTGTTCTTTGGCCTGTATGGGAGTTAGGTTACATCCAGCCTGTGCATTCCATTGGTCTAAGAATTGCAGGCAGAACTCAATCATTTGCCCCATCGTGAAATCCTGGGTAAACGCGCCGTTCTTGTAACAATACATGCAATAATCCTCGCTACGGCTTCCATTGGCATTGGTTCCTCTGTTCTCATCGGTCAGGGGAATGCCGCAACTTTGACAAAATTGTTGTTCCATATATATCCTATTTAATGTCTATCTCTTTCTTTATAGGCGGTTATAGTTACTTAACAAGGATATCAGCCCCTATACTCCGTCGGGCTTACCCCCAGATGCTGCTGCACGTAACGGCTGAAATAGGCAGGCGATGAGAAACCGAACAGGTCGGAAATACGCACGAAGGTCAGCGACTTGTCGCGGAGCAGGCGGGAGATGTCGAGCACGGTGTAGCGGTTTATCCAGTAGTTGGCGGCGTAACCGCTTATCTTGCGGGAAACTTCGGACAGGTATTTGGGCGTAACGCACAGCTTGTCGGCATACCAGTTCACTTCGCGGTGTTCGCGGTACGTCCCGTTTTCCAGCATATTGAGAAATCCGTTCATAATTGCAGCACTTTGCTGCGGGATGTTGTCCACTCCGTAAAGATGGGAATGGAAATCGAAGAAATCAATAATCAGCATCTGTACGGAGGCTATCAGCAAGTCGCGGCGGAAATGATGGCCGGTCTGTGCCAGCCGCGCTTCCACCATCTCGAAATCCTTGCGGCACAACTCGCGTTGTTCGGCATTCAGTTTCATGATGGGATTGAGGAACAGGGCAAGCTGACCCTTCATGCCATAGTTGCTGAGCGGCGTGGAGAGTACGACAAATTCAGAGGTCACGTATATCACCTTTACCCGGAAATCGTCTGCCGGGCGAATGCGTTCCACCAGCTTGCCCTTGCGTACAATCATCAGGTCGCCCGCCTGCAGCTCGCGTTCCTCTCCGTTGTATTTCAGCCTGCAACTGCCTGCCAGACAAAGGGCATGGGCGAGGTAATTGCTGTAAGCGTCCGTGCCCAGTCCGTCCAGAGTATCCTTTATGATAATATTTTCCGTTTCTGCCATATCCTCATTTTCCTGTATTCCTCGCAAATATACATATTTCAAGCCGATAACTCCCGTAAGACTTCCCGGAACGCCTGCTTTTTTGCATTTATTGGACAAAAACGGAAATAAGTGCATGTCCTACCGCAATCCTTGTAAAGCGGTTTTTCTCCGGCCGCCGTAATTTTGCGACGATACAATAAGAATCAAAATATGAACTACAGAACATTAGGCTTGAGCGGACTGAGAGTGTCCGCCATAGGATTGGGATGCATGGGCATGAGCCACGCTTACGGCGCACCGGCAGACAGACGGGAGATGACCGAACTGCTGGCAGATGCGGTGGATATGGGCTACACGTTTTTCGACACGGCTGAAACATACGGCACCGCCGGCAATCCTCATGACAACGAGGAGCTGTTGGGAGAAGCCCTCAAACCTTTCCTAAACAGAATCGTCTTGGCAACCAAATTCGGCATTTCGTTTGAGAATCCGGAGGCGTCCGGCACACATGCCGTCATCACGGATTCGCGTCCGGAAACAATACGCCGTTCGGTCGAAGGCTCCCTGAAGAGGTTGCAGACCGACCATATCGACCTCTATTACCAGCATCGCACAGATCCGGAAACAGAACCGGAAACGGTGGCGTCCGTGATGGCCGGCCTGATAAAGGAGGGCAAGATTCTCCACTGGGGACTTTCGGAGGCAAGCGAAGCATACATCCGCAGGGCGCACCGTGTATGTCCCGTGACAGCCATACAAAACCGCTATTCGATGATGGCACGGTGGAACGAGTCCCTTTTTCCCGTGCTCGAAGAACTGGGCATCGGCTTCGTGGCCTTCTCTCCGCTTGCCAACGGCCTGCTCACCCGGTATTATACGGAAAACGACCGTTTCGATGCGGCTGATGACTACCGCGCTTCCATGCCCCAATTCCAGAAGGAGAGCTTCGGGCAGAACAAGGCGCTGTTCTCTCTCCTTGACAGGCTGGCAGAACAGAAGCACGCCACGCCTGCACAGATTTCTCTTGCCTGGATGATGTGCAAGAAGCCGTGGATCGTTCCCATTCCCGGCACGCGCAAACTATGCCGGCTGAAGGAGAACATCGGAGCGGCAGACATCTTGCTTTCTGCCGAAGAGATCAAAAACATAGATGCTGCCCTTGACGCGATGCCCATGAGCGACGTGTTCAGCGGTTCACCCGTAAAAGGCAGAGAAAAGCGGAAAGGCTGATTTGTCCGCCGGTATGCCATCCGCTGTTGAGCCTCTGCCGACAGTCTGACGTGAATTTCCATTCCATCGCAAATGAAGCTCATCGACAGCTATGTGGAAAAGCTGAAACAAGGCTGACCGCCAAAGCCGCGCTCCAGGTCCAGGAGATATTTTTTCGCGTCCGTTCCTCCGGCATATCCCGTAAGCGAGCCGTCTGCACCGATCACCCGGTGACAAGGCACAAACAGAGAAAGAGCGTTCGCACCGTTCGCATTCGCCACCGCACGCACAGCCCCAGGCATGCCCAGCCCGGCCGCCAGCCCGGCATAGGTGAGCGTACTGCCGTATGGGATTTCTTGCAGCAGCCTCCACACTTTCTGCTGAAAATCCGTGCCAGCAAAAAGCAAAGGGACGGTGAAGCCCCTCCGCCCGCCACGGAAATATTCGTCCAACTGTTTCGCGGCCTCTCCAACCACTTCCGAAGGAGATTCTTCAAACTCCGCCGCCAGCAGCCTGCGCAGCCTCCGCTCCACCCTGCCCGGATGCTTCTCCTCCGTCCAGTTGCAAAGGCAAAGCTTTCCGCCGAGCGAACCGAGCACCAGCTCTCCGCACGGAGAATGGTAACGCTGCGTCTGTATCACGTTTTCTTCTTTCATAAAACAACTGTTTTCAAACTACAACCATTTTTCCACAATCCCTTCTGTCCTTTCCCACAGCTCGCCCATCTGCACATGGCGCACATACTTGTCCGAAAGCGGCCTGGCGTGACTGTTCGCGTTCAATGTCCCGGTGCGCTTTCCGGCATCCTCGTCCAGCAGGAGGTGAATGGCCGTAGCGGCCCCCTGCAACGGCGTGCGTATGAACGGACGGAAAAAGATGTCGGTCAGCGGATCAAACCACATGTGCATCGTGATGATGTCGGTCGACACGATGCCGGGATCGGCCGCATTGACAACAATCCCTCTGTCTTTCACGCGCGAAGCGAGATCCAGAGTAAAAAGCGTCAGCGCAAGCTTCGTGTTGCTGTATACCGGGATGCGCCAGAACGAACCTTTCCGTCCGCGGGTAAAGAAGTCGGGAAAGTCCAGCCGCCCCACGGCATAGGTACACGAAACCATATTGACGATGCGGCTTCCCTCGCCCATCAGCGGCAGAAGCTTCCGCGACAGGAGGTAATGTCCCACGTAATTTACGCTCACCGTCCGCTCCAGTCCGTCTTCCGTGACGTGAAGCCCCGTTTCCATCGTGCCGGCGTTGTTCATCAGCAGGCCGATCCGCCTGCCCTCTTCCAGCATCCGTCCGGCAAACTCCGCCACCGACGCAAGCGAAGCGAGATCAAGGCTACGGATCTCGATCTGCAGGCCGGGCCGTTCCTGGAGCAGCCTTGCGCGCACTTCTTCGGCCTTCTGTCTGCGCAGGCAGGCCATGATCACCCGATAGCCCGCTCCGGCAACCGCCCGGGTTATTTCCCTGCCCATGCCTCCGTCCGCCCCCGTTATGACCGCCAGTTTTCCGTTATTCTCCATAGTCCGCAGCCTGCCGTTTTTCGATTTCATCAATTTCTTTTTTCAGGCACGGGGGAAGTTCTTCCTCCAGATGCTGGTGGCACGCCATCTCAAGGGTATACATCCGCGCGATGCAATAGTTGCTGTGGCGGCAGTTGCAGCGAGCCTTCTCGTCCGCACGCATGCGGTTGACGAACCCGGGGTCGTTGAGCAGCGCACGCGCCATCTGCACCGCCTCGAACCCGCAATCAAGCACCTCGTCTATTTTCTCGCGCGACACAAGCCCTCCCACATACACCAGCGGCATCCGTACTGCTTTTCTGAACTTCAGCGCGTCTTCCAGGAAATAAGCCTCCCTGAACGGAACGGAAGGTATCATCCATTTCCCCGCCAGACGGACGCCGCACTTCAGCCACCAGCACGTCATGTAGTGGGTCATGCTCCGGATCGGCATCTCTCCGCGCATCACATACATGGGAGCCTTGCTGACAAAGCCTCCGCTGAGGACCAGCGCGTGCGCGCCCGACTGCTCCAGCCGCCTGGCCACCTGAAGCGTTTCGTCAAGCTCCATGCCTCCCTTGAAGCCGTCGCGCATGTTCATTTTCACCAGCACGGCCATATCGTTTCCCGCCGCCTTCATCACTTCGTCCATCACCATATCCATGAAACGCATCCGGTTCTGCAGCGAGCCGCCGTATGCATCCTTGCGGCGGTTCGTGGCGGGCGACAGAAACTGGCTGATCAGGTAACCGTGGCCGGCATGGATTTCCACGGCATCGAAGCCCGACTCGCGGGCAAGGTTCACGGCATTGCCATAAGCCTTTGCCATTTCGGGAAGCTCGCCGGCACGGAGTCCGCGCACAAAGGTAGGCGAATAAAGGTTGAAGCCTCCGCTGGCTCCCACGGGCAGACAGCCGCAGATGCTCTTGTGCGACATGTTGCCGCAATGCCCCAGCTGGATGGCTGCAGCCGCTCCTTCCGCATGGACGGCATCGGTCAGCCGGCGCAGGCCGGGCACTATCTCGGGACGCATCCACAGCTGGCGGTCGAACGACAGGCCGCTTCTCGTGACAGCCGCATAGGCAACCGTGGTCATGCCCACGCCTCCCGCGGCAACCGAGCGATGGTAGTCGAGCAGCATCTGCGAAGGCTTGTTTCCGGGACACATGCTCTCAAAGGCGGCCGACCGGATGGTGCGGTTCCGCAACGTCAACGGTCCCAGTGTAACCGGTGTAAAAAGTTTCGAGTCTTTCATTTTTCTGCAATCAATAAACAAACGGAATGATTCTCTTCCTTCTGCCGACGGCCTCTCTCCCGAACTCCTCGCAATACCTGCGGTGGATGGCATCGGCACGCGGCACCAGATTGGCAGCCGTCCACCACACGAACACCCATGCGGCGGGGGATGCCGTAAGTATGGCAAAGCCTGTCCACTCCAGCAGTTCGCCGAAATAGTTGGCCGAGGTAACATAGCGGTACATGCCTTTCTGCGGCAGATAATGCTTCGTATCTCCCGGCTTGCGGAGGTTGCGGATCACGTGGTCGGAATGGAGGTTGATGCCCATCCCCACGGCAAACAGCGCAAGTCCGGCAATGGCATGGGGCGCAAGCAGGCAGGAGGCTCCTTCCTCCCAGGCCGCACGGCCGAACCAGAACAGCCCGCCGCCCTGCATCAGTCCGTTGAGCACATTGAACACCATCCCCATCACCATGATGGCAACCGGCATCCGGCTCCTGCCCTTCAGCAGAAACGGAAAGACGAACGCACGCTGGAAGTAGTGCAACTGGAAAAGAAGGAAGAAAAGAAACTGGGGCATGGCAAAGCCCACGCCGCTCCTCGCCCACAGAACAAACATCACGGCAAAGACCGGACACTCCATCAGCATCCATGCCCACCGGTTGTCGACGGACACTCCCCACGACGGGGTACGGAAGATTCCGTAGCCGGCCTTCACAAAATACAGGGCGACAAATACGGCCAGAGCGACAGCCGACATCGCCCACAGAAACAGATCAAAAGCTGCCATATCCATGTCTGAAAATTGTTGGCGTAAAAATAAAAAAATAACCCGTCATCTTCAACAAAACAAGCCGTTATTTTAATCAAGATGACCCGTCATTTTTCAGACGCTTCCCGAAGCCCTCAGAACGGGGCCGGAAGTACTGTGCCCGAAAGAAGCTCCGCCGCAAAAAGAATCCGGCAAAACACGCCCCCTTTACGGGATAAGTGCGTATCTTTGCCCCCAAAAAAGTTATGCCCATAATCGAAATCACCTCGCTGGACGAACCGGGAACGGAAGTGTTCAGCAGCCTCACCGAAGCCCAGCTGCGCCAACGGCTGGAGCCGGAAAAAGGCGTGTTCATCGCCGAAAGCCCCAAAGTGATCCGCGTGGCACTGGATGCCGGATACGAGCCGCTGTCCATCCTCTGCGAGAAGAAGCACATCGAAGGCGACGCGGCAGACATCCTGTCCCGCTGCGAAGGCATTCCGGTCTACACCGGAAGCCGCGAACTGCTCTCCCGGCTCACGGGATATGTGCTGACGCGCGGCGTGCTCTGCGCCATGCGCCGTCCGCTCCAGCTGACGACGGCACAGGTATGCCGGAACGCGCGGCGGGTTGCCGTGATAAAGGGAGTTACAGACACCACCAACATCGGAGCCATATTCCGCTCGGCGGCGGCGCTGGGCATTGACGCCGTGCTGCTGACACCCGACTCATGCGACCCGCTGAACCGCCGGGCCGTGCGCGTGTCGATGGGTTCGGTGTTTCTGATTCCATGGGGATGGACAGATCCCGGCCTGTCCGAGCTCCGGCAGATGGGATTCCGCACGGCAGCCATGGCGCTGACCGACAATTCGATTCCGCTCGACAGTCCGGCCTTGAAGCAGGAGCAGCGGCTGGCTCTCGTGCTGGGAACCGAAGGCGACGGACTGCCTCACGAAACGATAGCGCAGGCCGACTACGTGGTGCGCATCCCCATGGCGCACGGAGTGGACTCGCTCAATGTCGCCGCGGCCTCGGCCGTTGCCTTCTGGGAGCTGCGCAAATGACGTTCATCCCACTATCGCCACCTTTATCACTCCGTCGAGCCTGTTCTCGAATATCCGGTAGGCCTCTTCTATCCGGCTCAGCGGAAAGCGGTGAGTGATGAGCGGCGTGGTGTCAATCCTGCCTTCCTCTATCAGGCGGATAATCTCGGCGCAGTCGCATCCGTCCACGCCTCCGGTCTTGAACGTCAGGTTCTTTCCGTACATGTCCGGCAAAGGAAGCACCTGAGGCTTGTCGTAAAGCGCCACCACCGTAACCACCGCATTCGGACGGGCGCACTCCCAGGCCAGCCGGAAGGTATCGTCCGCGCCTGCCACCTCGATCACCACATCCGCTCCTCCATGACGGCTTTGGGCACGGACAAAGTCCCTGCATTCTTCCGGCTTCACCGCCAGCACGCCGGGATAATGCGCACGGACAAAGCGTATTCTTTCGTCCGACCGCTCACAGACGATGATTTTTTCGGGACGCTTCAGCATCACACACTGCAAGGTGCAGATGCCCGTAGGCCCGGCCCCGATGATGAGTACCGTATCTTCTTCCGCAATTTCCGATATGCGTGCGGCCCAGAAGCCGGTTGCCAGAATATCCCCCACAAACAACGCCTGCTCGTCGGTCACGGAATCGGGAATGCGGTTCAGCCCGCGGTCGGCATAAGGCACCCGCACGTATTCCGCCTGCCCTCCGTCGATACGGCATCCCAGCGCCCATCCCCCGTTGGGGTCGGTGCAGTTGTTCACATATCCGCGGCGGCAGAAGAAGCACTCTCCGCAAAACGTTTCCACATTCACCGTGACCCGATCGCCGGGCTTTACGTTCGTGACCTCCGTTCCCACAGCCTCAACCACTCCCACCATCTCATGGCCGACAGTAATGCCGGGAACAGCCCGCGGCACACTGCCGTGCTTGATATGCAGGTCGCTCGTACAGACACTTCCGAGCGTGACGCGCACAATCGCGTCGCGCGGATCTTCCAGTACAGGTTTCGGCTTGTCAAGAAGGCCGAACTTTCCGTGTTCAATATAAGTATAGGCTAACATATAAATAGATGTTGAGAATTAGTTTATACAAATATGCCTGTCCAGAAACGCAGACTAACGCGGATTTTCGCAGGTAATTGCGCTGATTGCCTGCTTTTAATCTGCGAAAATCTGTGTTTCTGATGCTATCAATTATTTTATGCACTCACTTATCATTGGTGCGTTTGCAGCAAAAATAACGAATTTCCAGAAATATTCCGCCCGAGCCGGCTTATTTTAGCGTCTGTTCAAGGCCTGCCGCTCCGGATCCGGCTCATTTGCCGGGATTGAACTGCCTGTCGTAATCCAAAAGGAATTTCGCCAGAGCAGGGTCGTTGAAGTCGGCCGCCAGCGGCTTTCCCCCGTCCATGCTGCGGATCATGCCGCGCTCCTCATCCGTCAGCTCGAAATCGCCGATGGCGAGATTGCTTGCCATGCGCTCCTTCCGTGTGGACTGGGGAATGACGGCGATTCCTTCGTCCGTCAGAAACTTCAGGCAGATCTGCGCAATGTCCTTGCCGTGCCGGTCGGCAATGGCCTGCAAGGTTCCGTTGCCGAACAGACCGTTCATGCCGCGTGCCAGCGGACTCCACGCCATGATGCGGGTGCCGTAAGGCTTCACCAGTTCGCGCATCTTCGCCTGCTGGCAGAACACATGCGTTTCAAGCTGCACGACGGCAGGCTTCACCTCCATGTTTTCGGCAAGGTCGACGAAACGGGCGTCATAGAAGTTGCTCAGTCCGATGGCCCTCACCTTTCCCGCTTTGCAGGCTTTTTCCATTGCCCGGTAGGTACCGTAATAGTCGCCGAAAGGCTGATGGACAAGCAGCAGGTCGATATAGTCGGTCTGAAGCCTGCGGAGCGATTCGTCGATGCTGCGCGCCGCCTTTTCGTCGCCGGCATTGCTGATCCACACCTTGGTTGTCACGAACAGCTTTTCGCGGGGAATGCCGCTCTTGCGGAGAGCGTTCCCCACCCCCTCTTCGTTGTAATACGCCTGTGCCGTGTCGATGGAACGGTAGCCCGCAGCAAGCGCCTCCGACACATAGCGTTCGCATGCTTCCGGGGCTATCTGCCATACGCCGTAGCCCACTGCCGGCATTTCCACGCCGTTGTTCAATGTAATGGTCTTCATGGTCATTCGTGTATTTTATAAGTTCCTATTCCTTTCACTGTCTGCAAATCCATATCGTCATAGATTGGGCTGCGTCCGGTGTCCAGTCCGGCGATGGCCAGCATTTCCTCGTCCGTAAGGTCAAAGTCGAAGATGCTGAGATTCTCCACCATGCGTTCGCGGCTCACGGTCTTGGGGATGACGACAATGTTCCGCTGGTTCAGCCAGCGCAGAACAACGTTTCCCACCGTCTTGCCGTGCCGGGCGGCGATGGCCTTCAGCGTGGGGTTGTTCCAGATGCCGCTCTGTCCCTCGGCAAACGGCGCCCACGCCTCGTGCTGGATGCCTTCGTGCCTGAGGAAGGTGTTGGCTGCCTGCTGCTGGAAGAACGGATGCGTTTCCAACTGGTTGACGGCAGGCTTCACCTCGTTGTGAAGAAAAAGATCCTGCAAACGTTCGCTGCTGAAGCTCGTCACGCCGATGGCACGGATGCGTCCCTCCCGGTAGAGCCGTTCCGCCGCACGCCATGCGGCATAATAGTTCCCATAAGGTTTATGCAGCAGGTAGAGGTCGAGATAATCCATCCCGAGCTTCTTCATCGAAAGGTCGAAAGCGCGCAAAGCATCGTCGTACTCGTAATCCTGCACCCACAGTTTGGTGGTCACAAACACCTCCTCGCGCTTCAGTCCGCTGTGACGCAAGGCGTTTCCCACCTGCTCTTCGTTGAAATAAGAAGCCGCCGTGTCTATCATCCGGTAGCCCACTTCCAGCGCATCGGAAACAATGCGCTCCGTTTCATCCACGGGAATCTGGAAGACGCCGAATCCTACGGACGGCATCATCACTCCGTTGTTCAATCTTACCTGTTTCATTTTTCTCATCGTTTTTTGATTTCCACAACAAAATTAGAGGCTGCACGCAAGAATCTTGATGCAAAATGAGTGGAGAAATATGCACTTTTCGTGGTTTTTGCCTAATTTTGCTTCAACAACCGGCAACGACAGGCAGCGTATGGAAAGGCAGGAATGGAACAAGATATTCTTTATCAGATCAGTCAAGGACTATGATGTCACGGACAATCCCTGTTGCGTGATTCATATCCTGTGCAGGCGGGGCAGCATGAGCTTCCGCTTCCAGAATGTACACTACAACATTGCGGCCGGCGACTATGTCATCCTGACCAATATGTCGCTGGCTTCCGGATTTTCCGAATCGGATGACTACGAAGGGATAACGATGGGGCTGTCCGAACCGTTTGTCCTGTCGATAGCCATACGCAACAATTACGGCATCATCGGACACCTGAGCCTGCTGCAGAATCCGGTGATGAAGCTCTCTCCGCCCGACTTCCGGAAGTGCAGCAGCGACATGGAACGGCTCCGCGAAAGGCTGGCAGACAAGACGCACCTCTTCCGCGAAGAGATGCTGGGCTATCTGCTGATGGCGCATATCCTGGACTTATACGACATACATGCGCGGGGACAGGCTCCCCGCCCGGTGCCGGAACGCACGGCTAAGCTTTTGCAGCAGTTTGTGGACATGCTGTACGGCGGCGAATACATCACACATCGGGATGTGCCTTATTACGCATCCAGGCTTTGCGTCACGCCGCACTACCTTTCTGAAATATGCAGAAAAGCCAGCGGAAAGCCGGCCACATACTGGATAGACCGCTTCACGCTTCATGAAATCGCCAACCTGTTATGCCAAAAGGAACTTACGCTGACTGACATCGCCGACCGGCTTCATTTCTCGTCCGTGTCGTATTTCAGCAGGTATGTGAAGAAGCAGACCGGGCTTTACCCGACAGCATACCGCAACAATCTCTGGAAAAAGAGCGGGGAGTGATTCCGTTAGTGACAGCTTCGCCGGCATATACATTCAGGCTCATCCGGACAGCAGACAATAAAAAAAGGAGCTACGTCTTACCGTAACTCCTCGATTCCTTCGTCGGGGTAGCGGGATTCGAACCCACGACCCCCTGCTCCCAAAGCAGGTGCGCTAACCGGACTGCGCTACACCCCGAAGCTTCATTTCTCAAAAGCGATGCAAAGGTAGAGATTTACTTTCAATTGTGCAAGCTTTTCACGCATTTTTTGCTCACAAAAAAAACAGAAGCTGTGCCAAACGGAAAATCACTTTCATTGTTTTTTGAAGGTCATTTCCAGTTTTGGCACAGCCTCTAAAATATCCGCATTCTCACAATCAGGCCATCGTACCGCCCACGATATCCAACAGCTCGTTGGTAATCGCCTGCTGACGGCTCTTGTTGTAAAGCAATGTAAGTTCCTGTATCAAATCGTTCGCGTTATCGGTTGCAATCTGCATAGCCATCGTGCGGGCCGCATGTTCGGCAGCCGCACTGTCAAGCAGCACGGTGTAGATCTTCATGCAGAGAACTTTCGGAAGAAGCTTCTCCACAATCTTCTCTGCCGAAGGCTCGATGATGTAGTCAGCATTCATGGCATCCTCATCCGCACCCTCCGCTTTCGCGCCGTTCGCCTCTCCCGACAAGTCGATAGGCAAATAGGTTTCGTGAGTCAGAACCTGTGTAGAAGTCGACTTGAAATGGTTGTAGAGCAGTTCCACACGCTGGATTTCCCCGTTCAGGAAACGCTCCATCAGTTCCTCAGCCAGTCCGGCAGCCTCCTTATAGTTCGGCTTGCCGCTCATGTGCTGGAAATCGCCCATCGGCACAACCCCCTTCATCTTCTTCACGGCATCGGCCACTTTGCGCCCCACCGGATAGATGAGCAGGTTCTCACGCCCCACCTCTTTGCTGTACTTGTCAATCAGATCGTTCAGATGACGGATAACATTCGCGTTAAAGCCGCCGCACAAGCTACTGTTCGAAGCAAACACTACAATGGCAATCTTTTTCACCTCATGATTCACGATGAAAGAAGACTCCACTGTCAGCCCCGCACCCAAAAAATTGGTAAGCATGCGGTGTAGTCTGCGTTCGTAAGGAAGCATGCTTTCAATGGCAGCCTGTGCCTTATGCAGCTTGGCCGACGCCACCATCTTCATGGCCGAAGTGATCTTCAGCGTACTGTTGATGGAGTTGATTCTTCCTTTTACTTCTTTCAGTGATGCCATGGCGCTTACTCTTTAACGATGAACTGTCCGGCTGTATCGGCAGCTACTTTTTCGATAATCGCTGTTACTTCGTCGCTGATCTTTCCTGCGGCAAGCACGTCAATCACGTCTTCCTTGTGGTTTGCCCGCAAGCTGGTCAGGAAAGCGTCCTGGAAAGCGCGCACCTTGTCGATGGGAATGTCACGCATCAGCGCGTGCGTACCGCAATACAGGATAGCCACCTGTTCGCCCACCGGCATCGGCGAGTACTGGGGCTGTATCAGCAGCTGGTTGTTCTTGCGTCCGCGGTCGATAGCCATCGCCGTAACAGGATCCATATCGCTGCTGAACTTAGAGAACGACTCCAGTTCGCGATACTGAGCCTGGTCGATTTTCAGCGTACCGGCCACTTTCTTCATACTCTTGATCTGCGCGCTTCCGCCCACACGGGAAACAGAGATACCCACGTTGATGGCAGGACGGAATCCCTGGTTGAACAGGTCCGTTTCCAGGAAGATCTGACCGTCGGTGATTGAAATCACGTTGGTCGGGATGTAAGCAGAAACGTCGCCTGCCTGCGTCTCGATAATCGGCAGTGCAGTGAGCGAGCCGCCCGCCTTCACCTTGCCTTTCAGGCTTGCAGGCAGGTCGTTCATCTGTTCTGCCACTTCCTGCTGGCTGATGATCTTCGCCGCACGCTCCAGCAGACGGGAGTGCAGGTAGAAGATATCGCCCGGATATGCTTCACGTCCTGACGGACGGCGCAGAATCAGGGACACCTCACGGTAAGCCACAGCCTGCTTCGACAGGTCGTCGTAAACCACAAGCGCATGGCGGCCGGTATCACGGAAATACTCGCCGATGGCGGCACCCGCAAACGGAGCGAAATACTGCAGGGCAGCAGGGTCGGAAGCGGTAGCCGCTACCACAATGGTGTAATCCATCGCACCCTTTTCGCGCAACGCATTCACAAGGCTCGCCACTGTAGAACCTTTCTGTCCTACGGCAACATAAATACAATATACCGGGTCGCCGGCTTCATAGTTGTGGCGCTGGTTGATGATGGTATCAATGGCGATGGCCGTCTTACCCGTCTGACGGTCGCCGATAATCAGCTCACGCTGTCCGCGTCCGATAGGAATCATGGCGTCGATAGCCTTCAGACCTGTCTGGAGCGGTTCGGTTACCGGTTGGCGGAAGATAACTCCCGGTGCCTTGCGTTCAAGCGGCATTTCGCATTTTTCGCCGCCTATCTCGCCGCGCCCGTCCAAAGGCACTCCCAGCGGGTCGATTACACGGCCCAGCATACCTTCGCCCACATTGATAGAAGCGATACGGTTGGTGCGTTTCACCACCATACCCTCCTTGATCTGGTCGGTAGGTCCCAGAAGCACAGCTCCCACGTTGTCCTCCTCCAGATTCATCACGACACCCATGGTTCCGTTTTCAAATTCGAGCAGCTCGTTGGCCTCCGCATTACGCAGTCCGTACATACGTGCCACACCGTCGCTCACCTGAAGCACGGTACCCACTTCGTCGAATTTCAGCGAAGTGTCAATCCCCTTCAGTTGCTGGAGCAACACTTCCGAAACTTCACTGGGTTTTATGTTATTGTTTTCTGGCATAAACTTTTCTTTTTTAAACTATTCTTCTGTTTTTCGCAATGAACTGCTGTTCCACACGCTTCAGTTGGTTAGACACGCTGGCATCCATCCGCCGGCCCGCAAGTTCGAAGATGTATCCGCCCAAGATTGCAGGGTCAACTTTCGTTTCGATGACAACGTTCCCTTTGGTCTGCTTGGACGAAGCCTCCTCCAGCTTCTTGACCAGCTTGGGAGCCGGAACCGCAGTAGTCAGTCTGCCGATGATAATGTTTTTGTCCTCGCGATACAGGTCAATGTACGACCACATCATGAACAGCAAGAATTTCTCCCGTCTTTCCTTCAGGACCAGACTGAAGAAACGGTCCAGCTCTTTGCTGAGCCCGTTTCCTCCTGCCCCTTCACGGAGCAGCTTCAGTTTTGTCCGGATATCCAATACAGGATTCTCAATCGCATGACGCAGCCCCGGCACGTCCACAAAGCGCTGTGAAAGCACTTGTGCCTCAGCGTACACTTTGTCGTCCTTGCCCGCCTCTTTGGCGTAAGCGAGCAAAGCCTTCGCGTAACGTCTGGAAATGACTCCCGTATTCATAGCCTGTTATTTTTTAGAAGATTCAATCATTTCATCCAGCATACGGTCAATCAAAGCATTCTGCTCTTTCTCGTCGGCAAGCTTCCCGCGCATGATCTTCTCCGCGATGCCTACAGACAGCACGGCAACCTGGCGGCGGATGTCACGGATTGCACTTTCCTTTTCCGTTTCAATCTGCTTCTTCACTTCCGCCATAAGCCGCTGGCCTTCGACAGTGGCGCGGTCTTGAGCGTCCTTGATGATGCGGTCGCGCGTTACGGCCGCTTCGCTCAAGATGCGGTTCTGCTCCTCACGAGCCTGAGCCAGAATCTTTTCGCTCTCCTGCTTCACGTTGGCCAGCTGTTCGTTGGCCTCGCGCGCTGATTTGAGCGAATTGTCGATATATGCTTTCCGGTCCTCTACTGCCTTGATGATTATCGGGAAGCCGTATTTTGCCAGCAGGAAGAATACGACTCCGAATGTCACAAGCATCCAGAACAGCAGCCCCGGATCCGGAGTTAATAATCCCATAAGCTATTGTTTTTTTTACAAGAACAAAGTCAACAAACAAACCACGATAGCGATCAGCGCCACACCTTCGACCAAGGCAGCGGCGATAATCATGTTCATTCGCAGATCGCCTGATGCTTCCGGCTGGCGTGCCATGGCTTCCATAGCCGAACCACCGATCTTACCGATACCGATACCTGCACCCAAAACTGCGATACCTGCGCCGATAGCAGCGCCCAATTTACTAATGCCAACACCTGCAGCAGCCTGCAATAAAACTGATAATAACATAATGCTAAAAATTTAATTGGTTATACTTTTTGTTTGCTATTTTATTTTTCGTTGTGTTCTTTCACTCTCGACAGGCCGATAAACACAGCCGAAAGCATGGTGAACACATAAGCCTGGATGAATGCGACAAGAATTTCGAGCGCATTCATGAAAATGCCGAATGCTACTGCGACCACAGTCATCGAACCGTTGATCACCGCTCCCGCCTTCACTGTGATGAAGATGATGGCAATCAGGCTCAGCACAGCGGCATGACCGGCCATGATGTTCGCGAAAAGTCGGATCATCAGGGCAAACGGCTTGGTGAAAATACCGAAGAATTCTATCAACGGCATCATAGGAATCGGGGCTTTCAACCACGTGGGCACCTCCGGCCAGAAGATTTCTTTCCAGTAGGCCTTTGTTCCGAACACGTTGGTCAGCACAAAAGTGCAGAGAGCAAGCACCAGCGTTATGGCGATGTTGCCCGTCACGTTCGCGCCGCCCGGGAAGATCGGAATCAGTCCCATCAGGTTGTTCACCAGCACAAAGAAGAACGCGGTCAGCAGATAAGGCGTGTAACGCTTGTAGTCGGGGCCCACACATCCCTGGATAACATCCTCATAGATCGTCATCACCGTGGCCTCAATCATTCCCACGCCTCCCTTCGGCGCGCCCTGCTCCAGCGAGTGCTTCCTGTACCAGCGGGCACAGCCCAGCATGATGCACACAAGCAGCGTGCTGTTGATGAACAGTCCGAGCACGTCTTTGGTAATGGAAATGTCAAGCGGACGCACCTCTTCTCCGGCAGCATTCCGTTCCACTATCTTGCCGTCGTTGGCTCCTCCTTCGGCGATGTACAGGCCTTCGTATTCCTTGCCTCCCTCCAGATTGGACGAGGAGAACACGTGCCAGCCCGTACTGCTTTTCACGATGACCGGAAGCGGAATGGTGAGATGCACGTCACCGAACGTGGCGATATGCCACTCGTAAGCGTCGCCGATATGCCCGAAGATCAGTTCGTTCACATCCAGTTCAGCCTCTTCACCGCCCGTTTCCGCTTTCAGCGTGAGCGTCGGAACCGCCAGCAACAGCAGCAGTGTCATTGCTATGTACCGTAATTTTTTCATTGTTTGCTTGTTTACTTAGTTTCAGTTTCGCTTCGAAACGAAGGAAAAAACGGGTTTCAAAAAACAGAAACGCGAAATAGAACACGATGAAGGCAGCCACAAAAGACACCACATCCTTTCCTATCACAAATCCGTAGAACAGAAGCACGAAAATGCTCAGAACCAGTTTCAGCACCTTTCCTACCAGGTAGGTCATCGCTATCTTGCCCGGCCCCAGCATACAGCCGAAAGCGAACAGATAGATGTAGAGCAGACCGAAAAGGAAGAAAAACACCGGAATCAGCGGGAACCATGCGAAATACCATCCGGGGATGAGGAAGCGGAACACCGCCGCCGCCACCGCCGACAGAACCACTGTCCCTGCCGTCAGCTCGATAATGAATTTCTTCTTCACTGCTTCTATTGTCATTGCGCTACTGGCCTTTTGGTGACTCGCGCGTCCCGGCTCAAAGCTCGGCACACACGGAAATCTGATTGTTTCTCACTTCGACGAATCCCCCCTTTATCTTCAGGGACTGCGTTTCGTTTCCTGCCGCATATTTCACTTCTCCGGCCGCCAGCGACGAAATAAGGGGAGCGTGGTTTACCAGGACCTGGAATTCACCCATTTCTCCCGGCAACACTGCCATGTCTACCTTCCCGTCGAAAACCGTCCGTTCGGGTGAAGCGATAACCAGATGAAGTTCTTTCATAACAGTTCTGTTTTTTATGCTTATCCTTTTGCTGCGGCAAGCAGTTTTTCTCCTTTCTTGATCGCATCTTCAATCGTGCCCACATTCAGGAATGCCTGTTCCGGCAGGTAGTCTACCTCTCCGTCCAGAATCATCTTGAATCCCTTGATCGTGTCTTCGATTGAAACCATCACGCCCGGCACGCCGGTAAACTGTTCGGCAACGGCAAACGGCTGCGACAGGAAACGCTGCACACGGCGTGCGCGGTTCACCGTCTGGCGGTCTTCGTCCGAAAGTTCGTCCATACCCAGAATCGAGATGATGTCCTGCAATTCCTTGTTGCGCTGAAGTATCTGCTTTACGCGCTGGGCCGTTTCGTAGTGTTCCTTGCCCACAATCAGCGGATCCAGGATACGCGACGTTGAATCCAGCGGGTCCACTGCCGGATAAATGCCCAGCTCCGTAATCTTACGGCTCAGCACCGTCGTTGCGTCCAGGTGAGTGAAGGTAGTGGCAGGAGCCGGGTCGGTCAAGTCATCGGCCGGCACATACACCGCCTGCACCGAAGTGATGGAGCCGTTCTTGGTTGAAGTGATCCGTTCCTGCATCTGTCCCATTTCAGTGGCCAGCGTCGGCTGATAACCTACGGCCGAAGGCATACGTCCCAACAGAGCCGACACCTCAGAACCAGCCTGGGTGAAACGGAATATGTTGTCGATAAAGAACAGGATATCACGCGGGCTGTTGCCGCCGTTGTCGCGGTCGCGGAACGATTCGGCAAGTGTCAGACCCGACAATGCCACCGACTGACGTGCGCCGGGAGGCTCGTTCATCTGTCCGAACACCATGGCGACCTGCGATTTCTCCACTTCGCTGTAGTCTACTTTCGACAAGTCCCAATTGCCTTCCTCCATGCTCTTGAGGAAGTCGTCGCCATAGCGTATTACGCCCGACTCGATCATCTCTCTCAGCAAGTCGTTGCCTTCACGGGTACGCTCACCCACTCCGGCAAACACGGAGAAACCGTTGTGCTTCTTTGCAATGTTGTTGATCAACTCTTTGATGAGCACGGTCTTGCCTACACCGGCGCCACCAAACAAACCGATTTTACCTCCTTTCAGATAGGGTTCCAGAAGGTCAATCACCTTGATACCCGTAAACAGGACTTCCTGCGATGTGGCGAGGTCTTCAAACTTAGGCGGCTCGCGATGGATAGGGAAACCGTCTTTTCTGTCCAGATCCCTCATTCCGTCGATGGCATCACCGACCACGTTCATCACACGTCCTTTAATCTGGTTTCCTACCGGCATGGATATCGGCCGGCCGGCAGGAACGACTTCCATTCCGCGCTTCAGTCCGTCCGTACTGTCCATGGCTACGCAGCGTACAGTGTCTTCACCGATATGCTGCTGCACTTCAATTACCAGCGTACGGCCGTCGCCACGGGCGATAGTCAGCGCATCGTGGATTTTCGGCAGTGACTGTTCCACGTCCTGCCCTTCATCCAGTTTGAAGTACACATCGACCACCGGACCGATGACCTGCGAAATGTGTCCAACGATTTTTGACATAAGCAATTGTTTATAGATTAAAAAATTTATCACCGCTGGCCTCCGCTTCAAAATGGAAAAAACATTCGCAGAGGAGGCCTCTACGTTTTTCTGTCACGCAAAATTATGCAATAATCCGCAATACTTGTTCTACAGCACAACATTTTTTATCTCCAAGAAGTGTTAATAAATACATTTGCGGACATATATTCTAATTCGATTTACACTTATTTGCAGTGGGGGCATTCCGATAAACATTTATTTACACAGGAAACGGCTGCAATGCGTATGGAAACGCACACAACCGCTTCCGGCTTTCCTTTTACCGGGTTCCGGCACATGCAGCCGGCCCGAAAATGTGAAAAACTTCAGCGACGAATGTTTCGGTCACCATCCGGCCAGACGTATTTTGTGCGTGGGAGCCGGAAACGCCCGGTCGATGTCACACAGGTCTTCTTCCGTCAGAGAAATGCCGAGGCTCCGGGCATTCTCCTCCACATGGGCGATGCTGCCCGCTTTGGGAATGGCGATGACATTCTGTGCCCGCATCACCCACGCCAGCAGGACTTGCGTGGGAGTGGCATCATGCCTGCGGGCAATGTCCGCCAGCGTTTTGTGGCTGCGCAGCCGTCCTTCGCCAAGAGGCGTATAAGCCATGACAGGGATGTCATGCTGTCTGCTCCAAGGGATAAGATCGTACTCGATGCCCCGGTCTTTCACGTTGTAGAGCACCTGATTGGCCGCACAGTCCCTGCCATGCGGCAAGGCAAGGATGCGTTCCATGTTATCCACATCCAGGTTGCTCATGCCCCATTGCCGGATTTTGCCTTCCTGCTGCAATTCCGCCAGGGCGCGTACTGTTTCGGCAAAAGGATAACGTCCGATCCAATGCAGCAGGTAAAGGTCGATGTAATCCGTTCCGAGCCGTTTCAGACTCCGTTCGCAGGCACGCTTTGTCCCCTCATAGCTGGCATTGCCCGGCAACACCTTGCTGACGATGAATGCCTTGTGCCGGCAGCCGCGCACGGCCTCGCCTACAAGATCTTCCGTACCATACATCTCGGCGGTGTCTATCAGTGTCAAGCCCAACTCGATGCCCCGGCGCAGGGCCTGTATCTCCTCGCTGCGCCTGCGTCCCATCTGGTATGTGCCTTGCCCGAGCGAACAGACCTGCTGTCCGTTCCGGAAAGTAATCAATCTGTTTTCCATCCTTATAATTGTTTTTTATTTATATTGGTCAGCCGTTTATGATTCTGGCTACGGATGCAAAAGTAAAGCAAAAGCCCCACAACGCGATTGCTGTGAGGCTCAAATAGCATTGGTGAAAAGATCAATTCAATTCTTACACAGAAAAATGCAACAAGGCTTCTCCCGTGCAACAAGCCCCATCCCCCATCGTGAGCTCATACATACCTTTACACCGCCTGCCACACCAGCCATCCTGCCGCCAGCAACAACAGCAGCGCCAGCAGCCACGTATTGCCCCACCGCACCAGGTAGGCCGGCTTCTGGCTCATAATGCGCCGCATCTTCTCGCTATGGTTGTTTCCGTCATCCATTGCCTAACTCCAATTGATTCTTTACCAACGTATAGTATGCACCCCGGCAGGCCACCAGTTCCTCGTGTGTGCCCGTTTCTTGAATCCGTCCCTGTTCCAGCACGACAATCTGGTCCGCATCCTTCACTGTGCTGAGGCGGTGAGCCACGATGACCGTCGTCTTTCCGCGGTAAAACTCTTGCAGGTTGTTGACAATGAGCCGCTCGTTGCAGGCATCCAGGGAGTTGGTGGCCTCGTCGAAGAACAGGAAGGCCGGATTCTTGTACACCGCACGGGCTATCAGGATGCGCTGCCGCTGTCCCTGGCTGATGCCCTGCCCGTTAGACCCGATGACCGTGTCGTACTTCAAGGGCAGGCGTTCGGCCATCTCGGCGATGTTGGCAGTCCGTGCGGCCTGCTCCATGCGGGCATAGTCTATGTCGTGGTTGTCCAGGGCGATGTTGCGGGCGATGGACTCGGAGAAGATATAGCCGTCCTGCATCACCACTCCGCATAGTCCCCGCCAATACTGGAGGTTGATTTCTTCCAGAGGACGGCCGCCTATCCAAATCCGTCCGGACTGCGGAGCGTAAAAGCCCAGCAACAGCTTCAGCAGCGTTGTCTTGCCGCTGCCGCTGGCGCCCACGATGGCTGTCACCCGCCCGTGGGGAATCCGCAGACTGATGTCCTCCAGAACGGTATGGCGGGTGCCGGGATAGGCGAACGACACGTGCTCCAGCACCACATCTCCCTGTGCGGCCTCCGGAGGGGTTGCCTGCCGGTGCGCGTTCTCGTCCTCCCTGCGATGCACCTCGTTGATGCGCTCGATGCTGAGCTGCACGTCCTGCCAGGCATAGATGAAGCGCATCAGCTGCTCGATGGGCACGTTCAACTGCCCGATGATGTACTGGATGGACAGCATCATGCCCAGCGTCAGCTGCCCGTCGATGACGGCCGCCGCCGTCACGATGGTGATGACGATGTTTTTCACCTCGTTGATGAACAGGCTGCCCGCCTCCTGCGTCTGTTGAAGCTTGATGGAAGCCATCTGCGTGCGGAACACGTCGGCCTGCGTATCCTCCCACTCCCACCGCTTGCGCTGCTCGCAGTTTTGCAGCTTGATATCCTGCATGCCATCAATGATTTGCATTGTCTTGTTCTGCCGCCGCGCATACAGATCGAAGAACTCATAGTCCATCGCCTTGCGTTTCCGCAGGAAGGCGCATATCCACCCCGCATAGAGCAGGCACCCCGCCCCGAAGAGGAAGAACACCCGTGCGTCGTAGTAGAGCAGCACTCCGCCGAACACCAGGAAGCTGAAAGTGGAGAACAGCGTGTTCAGCGTCTGCGTCCCCATGAACTGCTCCACCCGCTGGTGGTCGTTGATGCGCTGCAGCAGGTCCTCCTTCAGCTTCGTGTCGAAGAAGGACATCGGCAGCCGCATCAGTTTCATGAAGAAGTCGGACAGCAGGGCCAGGTTGATCCGGATGCTGATGTGCAAGAGCAACCAGCGGCGGATGAAGTCCACCGACGTCCGCCCCAGCACCAGCATCAGCTGGCCGAACAGGATGAGGTAAATCAGACGCATGTCCTTGCCTGCAATGCCCTTGTCCACAATAGCCTGCGTCAGGAAGGGGAAAGCCAGCTGCAGCACGCAGCCGATGACCAGCCCGATGAGCAGTTGCCCGAACAGCTGCTTGTAGTTTTTCAGGTAGCCCCACAGGAAGGAGGCCGAATAGCCCATGCCCTCCTCGCCCTGCTGCGCGTAGAATCCGTCCGTGGGCTGCAGAGCCATAAGGATGCCCTTGGCCTGCCGTCCGCCGCCACCGGGCGCCCAGGCGCGGCAAAAAGCCTCCTCGTCCACGTTCAGCAGGTAACGCCCCGGGTCGGCAATGCGGAAGATACGGGTGCCCCGCCGGGACTCCTTCACCCCATAGAGCACCACGAAGTGTTCCTGGTTCCAATGCAGGATGCAGGGGAAAGGATGTCGCTCCACCAGCTTATCCACCGTCATGCGCCCGCACACCGTGCGGAAGCCTATCTTCTGCGCCGCCTCGTTCAGGCTTTGCATGGACACCCCGTTATGGCCCGGCACGCACAGCCGCCGCATGGCCTCCGCCGAGTACAGCTTGCCGTAATAGCGCGCCACCATGCGCAGGCAGGTGGCTCCGCATTCCATGGAATCCGGCTGCTTGAGATAGGGAAAACGACGTTTGAACATTGGTGTGCTCTTCGGGGAAGTTGATGGATTGCAGGAGAAAATTTTCAGGATTTCCGCAGGGAATCCTCGATGCAGGCGTTGTTGAAGCGGTAACGCATGTAGTCGGCCATGCTCAGTTCCATGTGCTGCTTCTGGCAGAAGCGTCCGAACTCTTCCGGCGCGGCTTCCAGCTGCTTCTGGCAGCACGGCCCCCAGCACAGGGGCATCAGCTTGCAGCGGCGGCACATGTCGTTGTCATACGTCACGATGCTCATCCGACGGGCCAGCTTCTCCTCCTCCCAGTGCAGGCAGCCGTCGGCACTGAGCCGGCCTTCCTGGTGTGCGGGAGTGAAGTCGCGTCCTGAACATTTATACACCGCCCCGTCGTACGAGATGACCGCCTGGTTCCGGGCAGAGGCCTTGCACGAGAAGCTCCGCCGTCCCAGGTTCATGTAGGACACCCTGAAGCCGTTCAGCATCCACAGGTTGATGACAGACTTCAGCTCTTCGTTGTCGTAATTGATGAAGTTGCCCGTCTGCCACACGCGCTCCAGGTGTACGCCTATCTTGCGGCGGTCCACCTCCAGCAGGTCCTGGATAAGGTCTTTCATATGGGGCAGCGTTTCGTCGTCATAGTTGATGCGCAGGTTGATGTACGTGTTTTCCAGCTCGCGGGTCAGACGGAGGATGGTAGCTATCATCCCGTCATACGTGCCTTCGTGCGTGTCGGGCAAGTACTTCACCTGGTCGTGCCGGTCTTTGAAGCCGTCAATGGATATCTGGAACGAGGCGTGCAGCTTGTCGAACAGCGGAAGCGTGTCCGGCGTGATGCAGACCCCGTTGGTGACAAAGAAGAACGAAGCTTTCCGTCCGCGTTCTTCCGCTTCCCGCTGGATTTGTTCCAGCAGCGGATAGAGTTCTTCACGGAAATACAGCAGCGGTTCGCCGCCGAACATCTCCACGTTGAGGAAGGTCAGTTCCGGATGCTCGTCCCACAGCCGCCGCACGTAGGTCAGGATGGCCTGCGCGTTTTCCGGTGTCAGGTGGCTGCCCTTCACATGCTTCTCGAAGCAATACCAGCACCGCAGGTTGCAGTCCAGCGAAGGCAGCAGGGTCAGGTAGCAGACAGCCGGGTTGTAGATGGCTGCGCGGTATTCGTCACACAGTTCCTTGTACTCGTCCGCGTCGTCCTCCACCACGAAGCGCAGCTCCTGCAGCTTGGCGTACACGCGGGGCGACTCCTGCACCAGTTGTGCCGGGGCGTTGCGCAGCAGCTCATAGTCTTTCGGAGTAAGCAGGCAGAATACGTCGTTCTTTGTGTTATAGCAGAGGATGTTTTTCTTATTCTTGGTATAAATGTTATAGAAACTTGCTTTCATGATCAGTCAAGTAAGGTTAGGAACTTAGGATAGATAAGGAGGCAAGAAGTCAGGAAGATATATCCCCCTTGACTTCTTGCCTTCAGCGTCAGTCGTTTTTCTTGGTGCAGCCGCATCCGCAGCCGCTGCCGTCTTCGCATCCGCAACCGCAGCCTTTTCCGCCTGAGCAGTCGCAACCACAATCCTTGCCGGCCTCGCACGAACAGCCGCTGTCGCTCTCGCCGTGTCCGGAGGCGCCGCCCAAGACGAACATCAGTTCGTCTTCCATCACTTCCATGCCATCCAATGGCAGGATTCCGTTAGTAGTCAATTGTTGTTTCATATGCCAGATATTTTAGGTGTTATATCACATTCTGCGCCGCAAGATAAAAACCCTGTTTATTGGACTTGAATACCCTCCAAGGCATTGTCTTGTTCAAAGAATCTCTTTTTCACACGTTGCTTCTGTTCCACCTTGTTCTTGAACGAATAGGCCAGCCGCACCAGGAACCTCGGAGAACGGTCTGTCATGCGTGACGAGCTGAACGAACGATAACCATCCTGCACCACCCAACTCTTGCTCTCCATCTTCGGGCAAATAAAGCTTTCAGCTATGACTCCGAGCTGCCATCCCTTTGGCAGATTCCAACTGAGAGCGGCATTGCTCCACGGGATGCCCTCCGATTTAGAATTACGGTCGAAAGAGGCGGTCAGATAACCTGCATTCAGGGACAAGGAGAACTGCTTGTAGTAGAAATATCCCGACAAATACGAGTTCCAGCCTCCACCCCCCGTAAAGACCATGCCGTCCTGAAAACGTTTGGCAAAGGAGGTGCCCACACTCAAGTTGCCAAAAGGCAGGTTATAATTAGCCGAAAGTCCTGCCGTAAGAATATGAGCTTCCAGAAAGTTCTTGTAGGTATTGGTATAAATATTGTCGGTCACCGAGCCGATGGCGGAAATCAGTTTGGACGAATAGGTATAGTTGACGTAGGGTTCCAAATAGAGTTTCTTGTAATTCAGCCGATAGGACAGCCGCACGCGGTCCTGATAGCTGGGTCTCAGAAACGGATTACCCTGCTGTATATAAAGGCTGTCGGTCGACATGTTGCGGGGATTCAGCATGGAAAGTGAGGGACTGAACCTCAGACGCTTATAGCTGAGGGTCAGCGCATGTACCTGACTGAAGTTATAGGTCAGCGCCACAGCAGGCAACACGTCTATGTAGTGGTTCTTTACGCCGTCAGCCTTGGTGAACATCATGTCCATTCCCAATGAAAAAGTATATTTGAATTTGAAATCTGAACGGTTGTTGTCGAACCCCACATACAGATACTCCTGCCAGCGGTCATAAATAAATACCGGCAGTTCGTCCACCCGGTCGTCTATGCGCGTGGAGGAATAGGACGTATTGGAACCGGCCAACAACGTGTATTTCCCTCCGAATACTTTGGTATAGTCCACATCCAGTTTGCCGAAATTACGGCTGTTGTCCGTGTCGATAAGATGGTTGTTCAGAAAAAAATCGTTCACCTCATTCCGTTTTCCCATAGACGTGGAAGCACTGTATGAATAGTTCCCGGCAATCTCCAGCGTATGTTGAGGGGCAAAAGTCTGCCGATAGTACAAGTCAGCACTGGCCAAATGATAGGTTCCATCGGTCTGTGCATTTTCCACCAGATCGGAGCGTCTTCCGTCCGACAGATACTCCACATAGCCCTGCCCGTTATTCTCCACATCCGACGGATGGGCTACATACCTTGCGGAAAACGCCAGATAACTCTTGTCCGAAAAGGTATGGTCTCCTCCCAATCCGGCAAAATAGCTGTTCGAATTATAAATATGTTTGAAAGTATCTGTCCGCTTAATGTCACCGGAAACGCTTTCTGTATAATTATCGGACACATCATCAGCAAAATAGAAGGTCTGCAAATTCAGGTAGAGGGAAGATTTGGCATTCCCGGTTTCCACGGAAGCGCCTATCACTCCGAATTTGGAAGTAACAGAATGTTGCGCGTAGGCATTCCCATTGACATACGGCGTCACTTTCTTACGGTTCAAATGTATGTTCAGAATGCACGTTACGCTTTCGTCGCCCAAATATCGGGCCGACGGCACTTCCACTATCTCCACGGATTCTATCCATTCCGGATTCAAGACCTCAAGGTATTGGGGACGTTTCACGCCATCTATAAGTATCAAGGGGGATTCACCATTATTCAGGCTAATAGAACGTTCTATGGGATTGACTATCAGTTTAGGCACTTCTGCCAAGGCTTCATAGGATGTCCGCGACTGCCTGGCGTGTTCAGAAAGGAAATACGTCGTAGAGCCGGCATTGCTCATCACGATATCCCGCTTGTCTCCCGTCACCGTCACTTCATCCAGCTGCGTCGAGTCTTCTTCCAGCACAAACAGCGGAAGCTTCACGTCGCCGGACAAGCTGAAAGTGCGCTCCGACTTTTTGAAGCCCAGCATCGACACTCTGCAAACGTAATCGCCTCCCGGCAGCCCTTTCAGCTCGAAACGGCCTTTCTTGTCTGTGACACAACCGCCAGCCAAAGTGTCGGCCTGCAAGAACCATACCGAGCAACCCTCCAACGGAGTACCTTTCTTATCAGTCACACACCCGGTCAACCGACTCTGTGCAGCCAGCCAGCTGATGCCTCCCCATAAGGATATTAGCAAACAAATACAACGCAGCATACAAAGTATTTTAAAGGTTAAAAAAGTATTCCAATTATCATTCGTTTCGCAAAAGCATGACACATTCTCTTAAGATATATTCAATCAAAGGATTTTGTATCATTAACTAGAAAGTGCCATGCCTTCTAAATAAAATCAATAAGCAATTTGCAAATTAATTAAGCCGGAGAATTCGTTTCGGAACTTGTGCAACCGCAACCGCAACCTTGACCTGAAGGGCAGTTGCAACCGCAACCGAAATCTGTCTTCAGTATCTGTTTATAGTAGACTTTCAGTTCCCGTAACAACTCGCCGTTTTCTTCCATCCGTTTCATCATCTGTTGAAACAGGTATTCGTTCTGCTTCCGATAGACAGCATATACCTTTTCTTTTTCTTCTTCCAGCAGCAGGGCGGCAATCCACAGCGGGTTGTACATCAATTCGTCCGGAGTGACCCGATAAGGCGAACGCTTCCGATAGATATGCCCGGCCAACAGGTCTTTTACCAACTGACACCTTCCACCCTCCATCCAGACCTTGAGTGATATGTAGGGCTCGTCATATCCATAATAAATAAGTCCTTCCAATCCCCGCAAATAGGTCCAATAACGCTTGCTGGCCGCATAGGCAGCCCCAAACACACAGGGAATATCTATGAGTTCCCGGTCTGGAGCCGGGTCTTCGCCGAATATCCAGCGGGGGCTTAACGGCGTATTTCCTTCAAATGTCAAGAATGTACCGTAAGAAACTTTCCGGTTGGGGATAGGTTCAATGTCCCCGCTCTCGTCCTTGGCCAGCGCATAGGTCTGGCAGCACAACAACCGCCTGTCATCCTCAGCCAAGTAGCCAGCCAAGCGTCTGTCCCAGCCTGCCTCGTAAAACCGCATGTGCGCATCCAAGAACAAGAAATAAGGCGTCTCGATTCGTTGCACCCCCATGTCCCGACAGGCAGCGACGCCCATCCTCTTTTCGTTGCGGATATAAGTCACCGGATACGGGCGCAACATCTCTTCATAGTCATACAGCGTCTGGGAAGCATCGTTAATTACCAATATATCCACCTTGTCCCCGGCATACCGGCACACGCTCTCCACGGTATGAGCCACTTCCTCCCCCTCATTCAAGAAAGGGATAATGACCGTCAACTGAGATGTTGAAAGTGTTTTATACATTTGGCATCAAATTTGAAAACAAACTTACAAAAATATCAGAAATAAAGCAAGGTTGCGGATGTTTTTTTGCAAAAGCCAACCCGCCCTTACATTTTATTGTACTGCAATCCCCTGCAGTGTATTGTCGCGACCATAAAACTGCTTCTTCTGCCTCCACTTCTGAGTCACTTTGTTCTTAAAGGAATAACGGATGCCGAGGACAAACATGGGGGTACGGTCCGTCATGCGCGAAGCAGTATATGAATAATAATTTTCCTGCTGTGTCCAGACTTTCTGTTTCATGGCCGGGAACAAGAAATTCTGTCCGTTGAAACTCAGCTGCCAGCCTTTGGGCAGATTCCAGCTGATGGAAAGGTTGCTCCAAGGTCCGCTTTCCGATTTTTCGTTGCGGCCATAAGAGGCGTTGGTATAGCCCAGACTGAGAGCCTGTTTAAATTTTGCTCTGCCTCGGTTTGGAAATTTTTCGAGGATGTTTTTCTGTTTTTACGAAGATACAGCGGGCTGTCTGACGAGTGAAAGCGGGAAACAGACCGGAAACAAGCTCAAAAAGGGGCGGATAAAAATACTTTATCGGAAAATTTAAACAGGCCCTTATATTTTGATACACCTTTTTTCTCCTTAATCAAAACATCTCGTCTTCAAATTCACGATCCGGTCCATCCATTTCCGGTCTGTGCCCGGGACGACCTTTCGGCCTGTTCTTCTCCCGATATGCCTGAAACTGTTCATACTGCTCATCCGAAAGTATTTTCTTCACAGCCGCATCATATGCTTGCATCATGGAATCCATCTTTTCCCTCATCTTCTCAGGATCCGGGCGTTCGCCGCTATTTCTATCCGGACGCATGGCTTCCATTTTTTCCTGCAAGCCAGATTCTATTTTTTTCCACTTCTCGACCTGTTCGTCAGACAAAGAGAGCGCCTTTATGAGCTCATCCGTCAGCATCGAAGCTCCCGGCCCCTTATGATCCGATTTCCTGTCAGAAACGGCCATACTCCAAACAGATTCATTTTCACAAGCTAAAATGCTACTGAACGGAGATGACAACAATGCAGAAATCATCCCCATAATCACCAGATTCTTTTTCATGTCTTTTTCCTTTTTATAATTTCAGGATAAAGATATGTCCGATAAATAGCCATTTCAAACAAAATATACGAACAAGACGGTTTACTCTGCCAAAACGGGAAAATAACCGCCAAAAGATTGGCACGATATGGCCCGGCCGGCACCGGCAATCCGCCCGGATTGCTGCTGTCCCGCATATATCCGGTTCATCCCGACTCTTTCACTCGCCGAGAATCGTCGCGACAATCCTTCTGCTTCCCCCGTGGTTGCGGAACTCGCAGAGGTAGATTCCCTGCCAGGTTCCCAGATTCAGCCTTCCGTCCGTAATGGGGATGGTCAGGCTCGGGCCAACCAGCGTCGCCTTTGCGTGCGCAGGCATGTCGTCCCACCCTTCCAGGGTGTGGTCGTACCACGATTCCCGTTCTTTCACCAAGTTGTCGAATATCTTTCCCATGTCGCTCCGCACGTCCGGATCGCAGTTTTCGTTGACGGAGAGTGCCGCACTGGTATGCTGTATGAAGAGATTGAGCAGTCCGGTACGAGGCAGCTGTCCGAGATGAGCCGCCACCTCATCGGTAATGAGATGGAATCCGCGCGCACGGGCTCTCAAAGCAAATTCAATCTGTTTTATCATCTTTTTATAGCGTCAAAAGTCGTCAGTTGCTTATCGAATTAATTTTCTTTCTGACCGCCGCAATGTTTATTGCCGACACAATGAGGAAGAGCACAATCCCCACCGTTACGGCAACCGCCATGCTTCCGCCCTTCATCTGCGGGAACATGCGTCCCAGCACATCCAGATAGGCGGAACGCACCAGCGACACGACCAGCAGCCCCAACGCCAGCACAACGGCATTCAGCGCCACTGTAAGCAGCTGGTACGGACGCGCCACACGCGCCGGGCTGTAGCCCACGAGCAGCAGCGTTTCCAGCTTCTTCGTATTTTTCTGCAACAGCAGGTAAATGCTGAGCATCAAAATATAGAACGACAGCACGCTAATCACGAGTCCCACTGCCAGCACGATGCCCACAATCATTTTCAAGAACCAGGTGGTCTTTCCGGCATCCAGCTTGTCGCCCTCGGTTTCATATCCTTTATCCTTCAGGTATTTAGCAATGCGGTCGTCTGCCGGATTCTTCACTTCCACAATGAGCCGCGAAGGTCCGGCCTCTTTCTGGTCGCCGTAAGTCGCATTCGCCCAATTCATGAACGCTTCGGGCACTAGAATCGTGTTTAGCCTGTCGGAGAATCCTACAATGCGACCTTTCATTTGCTTCACCTGTCCCCTGCCGCTCATGCGGATGTCAAGCTTCATCATTCCCAGCACCCCTTCGGACAACTGCGGCAGGCTTCTGCTTTGAGCGAATCCAAAATTATAAAGGTTCAGGTAGTTACGCGGAAGCACGATGGGAATTTCTTCCTGACCGGGACTGAAAGACCATCCTTCCAGGTCCGTATCCACATAGGCATCGGGAACAGATTCGAAAAACAAAGCGGTGGAAAGCTGCATCCCCTGCATACCCATGCCTGCCGACACCCGGAAACGCGCAGGAGTGAAAGCTCCCACGCTCTTCGTGAACGGCTGCTCCTCCAGTTCCGCCTGTTCGGCACTGCTGAAAGCACTGCTTCTGCCTACAACCGACCCGAGCGTGCTCACGCGCTTGCTCACAATCAGATAATCCTTTTTCATGAAACTGTCCCCCTGCATAAACACAGGAAGCACATCCTTGTAAAACTGTACACTCATCAGCACAATCACCATTCCGCACAGATTGGCCAGGGCGAACCCCACCAGCTGAGCCACACTGACATGCTGCCGCAATAATTTCCAAATCACGTTGCTAACATTTAAAAGATTAAGGACTATTCAAAGTTTCATCACCCTGTCGTATGCCAGCGGAAGATTTTTCCCGATGGAAGTCACGATCACGCCGGCGCCGAGCTTCTGCGCCTCCTCGGTCAGTATGCGTGCCATGATCTGCGCATTGCCGTCGTCGAGATGGCTCACCGGCTCGTCCATCAGCACAAAGTCGAGCGGCTGGCAGAGTGCCCTCACGAAAGCCACCCGCTGCTGCTGCCCGAACGACATCCTGCCGACCTTCTGATCCCACTTGTCGGCGATTCCCAGCTCTTCAAACCACCGCTTCACCTGCTTCTTTTCGCGGAAGCCCGTCAGCCTGTTCTTCAGCTGCACATTCTCCCACGCCGTCAGTTCGTCAAAAAGCCGGAGTTCCTGGAAAAGCATTCCGAGCGAACGCCTGCGGATTTCCACCCGCCGCGCCATCGGAAACTTCCTTATGTTTTCTCCGTCGAAGGAGATGATTCCCTGGTAATCGCTGCGGTAACCATAGATATAGCTGCACAGCGAAGACTTGCCTGTGCCCGAAGCCGCCTCGATCAGGTATTTCTGCCCTTTCTGGAAAGCTACCTGCCTGTGCCATACGTCCGAAACGATTCCGTTGCGCCCCGCAAACACTTCGGGCAATGTCTGTTGTAGTTCGATTGTATTCATAATCCGCCTTGCTCGTCCGGCTCAAAAAGCCGCGAACTGTCTTAGTACATTCTTTTTCCGGTCCTTCATCACCCACTCCATCCGGACCTTCTTGCCGTCGGCCGACTCCACCGTCACATAATCCGACAGCTGCAACACGGGAGCGACACGCGCCATTCCGGAAGCAGAGGCCGTCTTCGCCGCCAGATCCTTCACGCTGACAGCCAGATAAAACATCTTTCCCTTCACCCGGCCGCCCCACTCGCAGTCGCGCAAGGTCAGTCCCGGCACCCTGCGGCCTACAAGCGAACGGTCGTTCGTCAGATAGAAACGCCCGTCCTTCACGCCGAACCAGAATGAAGCGTTTCCGGGGGGCAGATTGATTACGGAACCGTCCGTCATCCGGAACTCATATTCGTCCGTACCGTTGTTCTTCAGCGTCATTGTTCCGCCCGTAAGCGCCAGCAGCGGCTTCAGATCCTCGAATGTCTGCAAGAAATCGCGGTTGGTCACATCCGCATACGCGATGAAGCTCCCGCTTTCTGCCGGATTCGGAACAGCAAGGGCCATATCTCCCTTTATCGAGTTGAAAATCAGCTTGAAGTCGACCGGCATCATCGAGCTTTCAAACTGCTGGCGGACGGTGGGATTCTCGCACAGCAGGTCGAATATCTTTCCTCCGTCCATATTGCCCGTCATCCATACGCCGGTGTTGGCCGGGAACAGATCAAGATAGGTTCCTTCCACACGGCCCGATGCCTTCCGCTGCTTTTCGAGCATCTCTGCCATCAGCTTGTCGGCAATCAGAGGCTCGGCTTCCAGCACCGCCTTCCCTTCCTCAAAGTTCAGCGTAGCCAGACACTTCACATTCGTCAGGTTCAGTTCGGCCGACACGCCCATCGTCAGCGGAGCGACGTATGTTCTCGGAAGCAGGTCGAGCGACAGCAGGGCCGCCACATCCTCAGCGGCGTCCTTCAGCCTGCCAAAATCCGCGCCTGCTGCAAAGCCTTCGCCATCTCCCTGCCGCAGCAACATCGACACCCTGTACTGCAGCGTCCTTGCGTCAGATCTTCCCGGCTCGGCCACAATCAGAAACGCCGCGTCCGTGTAGGCAACCAGCGAAGCCCCTGCCACCGTCCACGTGCATCCGTCACTTTCAACCGGCTCCTCACACACCTGCTGCTGTTTCAGAAGTTCCAGCATGCGTCCGACCTTTCCGCTGTCAGACACCCGTGCAAGCAGTCCCGCCAGACTTCCCGAAGGAGAAGCGAACAGATAAACCTTGTCTTTCAGGTCAAGCCCGCTTTCCGACGGATCCTTCGCAATCCTGTCGACCAGCTCGTCGGCACCCTGAATTTCGCCTTTCAGCGCTTCGGCAAACGAAGCGGCCGTCTTCTCGTCCACCCCGCTCTTCGCTGCCATCTGCTCCAGGTTCACAGCCACTACAGCCGCCGCATCATCAGGCAGCGCGTTTACATATTTGCTGCTGTCCGTACACGACACGAAGCAAAGCGCGCACAGTACGGCTCCAAGTAAAAAACGATATTTTCGCATAATCAAAAAACTTTTGGTTCATCCAATCCGGTCCGGTCAGCTGTTGGCCAAGTTCATCAGATGGACAGCCACCAGCGCCGCCGTTTCCGTGCGCAGCCGCGAGCGTCCCAGGCTCACGGGGCGGAAACCTTTCGATTCGGCCAGCTCCACCTCCTCGCGGCTGAAGTCGCCTTCCGGACCTACCAGCACCACGGCATCCCCGCCGGGCACAAGCACATCTTTCAGCAAAGGCTTCTCTCCGTCATAGCAATGGCAGATGAAACGCTGACTCGGGAAGTCCCGCTCCATAAACTGCGCGAAACCGGCCATTTCGTTCACTTCCGGCTTGCGCGCCTTGAGCGACTGCTTCATGGCCGACACGACAATCTTGTCTACCCTTTCCGTCTTAATCACCTTTCTTTCCGAAAAGCGGCAGTTCAGGAAGCTCAGTTCATCAAAGCCGATTTCCGTAGCCTTCTCTGCAAACCACTCCACCCGGTCCATATTCTTGGTCGGAGCCATCGCCAGATGCAGATGCCCTTTCCAGAAGGGCTCCTGCGGCATCTTCTCCAACACTTTCACCTGGCAACGCTTTCCCGTCGCCGCACTGATGACGGCCCGGTAGAAGCAGCCCTTGCCGTCGGTGAGCGTCACTTCATCGCCCGTACCCAGACGGAGCACCCTGAGGCAATGCCCCGCCTCTTCTTCCGGAAGGTCGGGACTGGCGAGTATATCTGGGGTATAAAACAAATGCATCCCTACAAAATATCACGAACTAACAAACATTTCCTTTCTCTCTCCTCCGGATTTCATCCCTGAGTTCCGATGCGCGCTCGTAGTCCTCAACCCTCACGGCATCGTCCATCGCCTTCTTCAGCATGTCCAGACTGACGTTGTTCACCGAAACCGTGTAGCAGCTTCCGTCGTCAGAGATGCCGTGCAGCCGCTCGCGCTCCAGCAGCTCCTCGTCGATGCAGACCGGGAAGTGCATGAGCAGCGACAGGCAGATGGCGTCCGTGGTGCGCGAGTCGACCAGAAAAACGCTTCCGTCCGGACGCTCCACGTGCAGCCACGACGAATAGATCCCTTCCCGGATGTCGTAGATGACAGCTTTCTCAATGTGCAGGCCGCCTCCCGACAAGACATGGGCCATCATTTCGTATGTCAACGGACGAGGGGTCTGATAATCCATCCTCGCCAGCTTGATGCACTGCGCCTCATGCGCGCCGATAATCAATGCCAGCTTTCTCTCGCGAGGACCGTCCTCCTTCAGCACCAGCGCATGAGCGTTGGACGGACGGAGCACCGTTGATATGTCCAGCACTTTGAGTATGATCTCACTCATAAAAAACCTCCATTTTATTTTTGTTCGTGTTTATATCTGAATACCGCCGAAAATGCCACGGCCACAACCAGGGCATATGCGGCAAAAATAAACCAGGCCTTGCTCCATCCGTCTACCTGAGGAAGGGACGAAGAGAAGTCGACAAAGCGGTTCACAACCCACTGGGCGCTGAGCGTGCCGACCGTGGCGCCGATTCCGTTCGTCATGATGACAAACAGCCCCTGCGCGCTCGAGCGGACAGAGAGATCGGTTTCCTTGTCCACATAAAGCGAGCCCGAAACATTGAAGAAGTCAAACGCCACACCGTAGACGATCATCGACAAGACGAACATCCAGACCCCGTTTCCCGGATTGCCGAACCCGAAAAGCCCGAAGCGCAGCACCCATGCAACCATCGCTATCAGCATCACACGCTTGATGCCGAAGCGGCTCAGGAAATAAGGTATCAGCAGGATGCAGCACGTTTCGCTGATCTGCGACAGCGAAATCAGCAGGTTGGCGTGCTGCACGCCGAACGTGCCCGCATACTCGGGTATCGAGCTGAAGCTGGTTATGAACGGATTGGCGAATCCGTTGGTGATCTGGAGCGAAACGCCCAGAAGCATCGAGAAGATGAAGAATATCGCCATCTTCCTGTCCTTGAACAGGAGGAAGGCGCGGAGTCCGAGGGCGTCGACCAGCGACTTGCGCTTGTCCGAACCGCGGTTCACCGGACATTCGGGCAGCGTATTCGCATAAACCGCAAGCACAACGCTCCATGCCGCACTGGCGAAAAACTGCATGTAGTTCTGCTGGAAGCCCAGCAGGTCGACAATCCACATGGAACAGATGAAGCCGATCGTCCCGAACGTGCGGATGGGAGGAAACGCCTTGATCGTTTCAAGCCCCGCCTTGTCGAGAGCCGTATAGGCCACCGAATTTGAAAGAGCCAGCGTAGGCATATAGAAAGCCACCGCCACCGAATAAAAGGCAAACAGCGTGGTAAACTCCACATCCTCTCCCATCGTCATGGCGTAGTAGCCCGCCCCGCCCATGAACAGGGCCGAAAGCAGATGGCTCAGCCCCAGCAGCCGCTGGGCAGGCACCCAGCGGTCGGCCACTATGCCCAGAATGGCGGGCATGAACAGCGACACAACACCCTGCATCGCATAAAACAACCCGATGTGAACCCCCAGGCCTACCTTTGCGAGGTAAGTTCCCATCGAAGTGAGATAAGCTCCCCACACAGCGAACTGGAGGAAGTTCATCACGATCAGTCTGACTTTTGTTTTCACGTATCTATTGTTTAATGTTAAACCAAGAGTTGGCGGCACCGGCCGTCATGCGGCCGCGCGGATCAGTTCTTGAACATCACCGCCAGCGAAGCGATCATCGTAGCCAGCGAAGCAAACGAAGTGGCGTTCGACATCATTGTGGCGAGGTTGAAGCTGCGTGTCTTGCCCGGCACCACGATTTCGCATCCCGGCTCGATCTGCTTCTTTCCGCTGCCCTTCACCTTGGCCACCTGGCCGTTCATATAGATAATGAACTTCTGCTTCTTCTTCGCGTTGTTCGAGTATCCGCCCGCCTGGCTCAGATAATAGTTCACGTTCTCGCCGCTGATGAAAGACACCGTGTTCGGCATCATCACCGCGCCGTTCACCTTCACCGTGTTCACGTATTCGGGCACCACAATCATGTCGCCTTCGCGAAGCACGATGTCGGCATCTCCTCCCGGATTGGCGAGAGCCTTTTCAAGGTCGATTCCCACCGAGAAGATGCTGTCCACCTTCAGCCCGAGGATAGAAACCATCCCTGCGCCGATTTCTTTCTTTATCATCTCGATCACGTCCTTCATGCGGTCCAGCTCGTCCTGGTTAGCCACACGCAGCAGCTTCGTTCCGCGCACATAGGCAAACTGGCTCACGCCTCCCGCACGGCTGATGATGCTGCTCAGACGCTGGTCTTTCGAGTCCAGGTTGTATTCGCCGGCATAGAGCACCTCTCCCTTCACCGTCACGATCTGCTGCTCGTTGTAGCTCGGGCTGCGGCGCACAAACACCTGGTCGTAAGGCTGGAGCACAAAGCCTGCCTGCCCGTCGACTACAAAGCCGTCCTTCAGGCGGAAAGTGAAGTTCTGCCCGATCGTTTCCGACTCGGCCGTACTGTGCGGGTCGCGGATTCTGCGCGCCACGTCCACACGCACCAGCGAAGCTGACTCCTTCAGTCCCCCGGCGGTGATCACCAGATCCTCCAGGCTCATGTTGTCGGCATACGTGTATTCTCCCGGCTTGTTCACCTCGCCGAAAATCTTCACCTTGCCCAGATCCTGAAGGTCGTGGATGCTCGGTATATAGAGAATGTCGTTCTTCTGCAAAGGGATGTCGGGCGAACTGCCTTCCAGAATGCCCAGAATGTCAACCGACTTCACTTCCTTCGTCAGGTTCTCGCGTTCGCGGTAGAGGACAGCCCGGCCCACAAAGGCGTCGCCAAGCAGTCCGTCGGCCTTTTCTACCAGCTGGCGCACGGTGTTGAGCGATCCGCTCAGCTCGTAGATTCCCGGATGGTAGACGGCTCCCCGCACTTCCAGGCGGTTGGCATAGCGGTTGAGTATCGAATCAACGGTCACCACGTCGCCGTCCTGAGTTCTGAACACCGAGAAGTCCGTTTCGTCCACTGTAGCCACGGAGTATTCGCGCCCGTTCTGCCGCACCACGCTCACCGTTTTCTTGTATGCGTCGGCCGAGAAGCCTCCGGCGTATTTCAGCAGCGTGGCCACCGTTTCGCCCTTCTTCATTTCGTAGAACATCGGGCGTTTCACGCGGCCCTTCACCTTGACCAGCTCGTCGTAGGCAGGCACGATCACCACGTCGCCGTCCTGCAGGCGGATGTCGTCCTCAATGCGCCCCTGCATGATATAGTCGTACACGTCGAGGGTGGCCACCTGCTTTCCGGCGCGCGACACCTTCACGTTGCGCAGGCTGCCGATGTCGCTCACTCCGCCCGACACATAAAGGGCATGGAAGACAGTGGAGAACGACGAGAGCACATACGATCCCGGGGCCACCACTTCGCCCATCACGTTCACCTGAATCGTGCGGATGTTTCCCAACGTTACCTGGATGTTGTTCGCCGAGTCGGCATAGATTTTCTTCAGCTCTTCCTTGAGCACGCGGCGCGCTTCGTCAACCGTCATGTTGTTCAGGTAGACAGGGCCGAGGTTGGGTATGTTGATGTAGCCGTCGGGCGAAATTTCCTTCTTGATTGTAGTCTGGCTCGCTCCCCAGATGTCGATGATCACCTCGTCGCCCGGTCCCAGGCAGTAGTTGGCAGGAGTAGCCATGTTGTTGTTCGGCTCGAAAGTCAGCTTGTCGATGTTGAAGATATTCCGTCCGAACACGTCATCTTCCGACACCGTTGCCTTTTTCAACGCCGCGCGCCTCTCCATCGTCCCCTTCATCTCGTCAGAGAGCAGAAAGTCGTTCGGATTCTTGTCCGATGCGTTCGAGCCGGTCAGTGCGGCGGTTTTCCCTTCGTTGATTTTCCGCGTGCGTTCGGTGTCGAGTTCGGATTCGGACGCTCCCTCGTCCGACGAAGAGCTGCTTTCCGCAGCAGAAGTTGAAGAAGAATACTGTGACTTCAGGCGCAGCAGCTGTTCCTGCGTAGCTCCCTGGCTGAGCAGTTCCAGAGCGATTGTCTGCTGATCTTTCCCCTGCTGCAGTCCCTGCTTCACATATTCAATCACCTGAGAGTCTGTCATGCTGCTGGTTTGGGCGGTCACTCCGACGATTCCGCATGACAACAGAAAAAAAGTAATTCCGATGAGCTGTTTCCTCATAATTATTCTGAATCGTTATACATTTTACGGGAGAAATTCCGCCGCAGACCGGGCAGCTTTTCTCTTTTTGTTATGCTAAAATTAGTGCAAAGATAATCTTTTTCGATGAACAAAGACTGCAAGTTGACAAGTTTTTAGGATTTTATGCTGAAAGAAAAAAAACTTGTCCCGTCATCCAAAGCAAAATGTCCCGTCAAGTAAAAGAAAGTTTCCCGTCATCCTGAACGAAAAAGGCGGAGGCGGCACGGAAAAGTCCCGATTTTCCACTATTTTTGCGCAACGAAAAGAGTTTATCAATTTAAATGACACATTCTATGGAATTCAAACTTTTGGCACTCGACCTCGACGGCACGCTCACCAACTCGAAGAAGGAAATCACTCCCCATACGCGCGAAACGCTCATCAGGGCGCAGCAGGAAAAGGGAGTGAAAATCATCCTGGCATCCGGACGGCCGACATACGGGGTGGCTCCTCTCGCCAACGCGCTCGGGCTGGACAAGTTCGGGGGGTATATCCTCGCCTATAACGGAGGGGAGATTATCGACTGGCGCACACGCGAAATCATGTACAAGAACCTGCTCGACCACGATGTCCTTCCGTATCTCTACGAATGCGCGAAAAAGAACGGCTTCGCCATCGTAACCTACGAAAACGAATACGTGCTGACCGAAAAGCCCGACGATGAGTACGTGCTCAAGGAAGCCCTGCTCAACATAATGAAAATCAAGAAGGTAGACAACTTCCTTGAAGCCGTGAAACACCCCATCGCCAAATGCCTCATCGTGGGAGAGCCGGCACGGCTGGCCCGGCTGGAGGCCGAGATGCGCGAGCACCTGAAAGACCGCATGGGAGTGTTCCGCTCGGAGCCTTACTTCCTGGAGCTTGTGCCGAAGGGAATCGACAAGGCACGCTCGCTCTCGGTCCTGCTGGACGAGCTCGGCCTGAAGCGCGAAGAGCTGATGGCGGCAGGCGACGGATTCAACGACCTGTCGATGGTGAAATTCGCCGGAATGGGCGTGGCAATGGCCAACGCGCAGGACGTGGTGAAGGAAAACGCCGACTTCATCACCCTCTCCAACGAAGAAGACGGAGTGGCGCATGCGGTAGAGAAGTTCATCCTGTCATAACCGCCCTCCGCGCCTACTGCGGAGCCTTGCGGTCGAAGAAGGGATTTTTCGACGACGCGCTCACCGGTATGGCATACACCTGCGAACAGCCGTCCAGCCAGTCGAGCTGCTGGGCGGCAAGTCCCGCCGAAAACATCACGCGCGTGTCAACGCGGTGGTCGGCAGCCACAGAGCAGGCCGAGCCGACGGCGATTCCCACATCCACCGAATTGATTGCGCAGGGAACGCCTTCGCTGCGCTCGCCGCAGGTTGCAAACCCGCAATGCCCGCAGTTCATTCCGTGCGGATGTTCATGCGTGCCGATCAGCACGATGCACTCTGCCTTCAGGATATTCTCCGCATCGCGCAGAAAGAACTTGAATCCGTTTTCTTCATACATCTGCTTCATCGTATCCGACAGGATACGGATGTTGCTCTCGGTCACCATGGCCACTTCGATTATGTCCATCCCCTTCGCCTTCGGAGCCGTGCGCGCCGCAAGCATCATCTCCTGCGCCACCAGAAGCACCTGCTCGTGGCGGCTGTCTTTTTCATTGAGTATCATAGTACAAATACAGAAAATATAGGATATAAACAAAAAAGGCACAAAGACACAGCCTCATCCACGTTTGTCTGCTCTGTATCTTTGCGCCTCCCGTATGCGGTTTCTTCCGCTTATTTCAACAGGTCAAGCTGCCTGAAACACTTTATCAGCTTTTCGATGGCGAAGTCGATCTGCTCTTTCGTATGCGTAGCCATCAGGGCGAAACGGACCAGCGTGTCCTGCGGAGCACATGCGGGCGGAATCACCGGATTGATGAACACGCCTTCGTCGAAGGCCAGCTTCGTCACCTCGAAGGTCTTGTCCGTATCACGCACATAGAGCGGAATGATCGGGCTTTCGGTATCGCCGATTTCAAATCCCGCCTCGCGGAAACACTTCAGCGCATAGTTCGTGATCTTCCACAGGTTCTCCTGGCGTTCAGGCTCTGTGCGGATGATGTGCAGCGCTTCTCTTGCCGCAGCCGTAGCCGCCGGCGTGTTGCTCGCCTGGAAGATGTAGGAACGCGCATTGTGGCGCAGCCAGTTGATGGTGTCCTTGTCGGCGGCCACAAAGCCTCCGATCGAAGCGAGCGACTTGCTGAACGTGCCCATAATCACGTCGATCTCGTCCGTCAGGCCGAAATGATCGCAGACTCCCCGTCCGTTGCGTCCGAACACGCCCAGGCCATGAGCCTCGTCCACGTATACCGAAGCGTTGTACTTCTTCTTCAGACGGACGATTTCCGGCAGATTGGCCAGGTCGCCCTCCATGGAGAATACGCTGTCAACGACAATCAGCTTGACGGCATCGGGGTCGCACTTCTGCAGCTCCTTCTCCAGGGCATCCATGTCATTATGCTTGTACTTCAACTGTGTGGCAAACGACAGACGGCGTCCGTCGACGATGGAAGCGTGGTCACGGTCGTCGCAGATGATGTAGTCGCCCCGTCCCACCAGTTGCGGAATCACGCCTTCGTTCACCGTGAAACCGGTAGAAAAACACAACGCCTCGTCTTTCCCCACAAATTCCGCGAGTTCCTTTTCAAGCTCCACATGGATGTCGAGCGTTCCGTTCAGCAGGCGCGAACCGGCACATCCCGTACCGTACTTGCGGGTAGCGGCAATGGCCGCCTCAATGATCCGCTTGTCGTATGTCAACCCCATATACGAGTTGGAACCGAACATCAGCACCTTCTTCCCGTCCATCATCACTTCCGTGTCCTGTGCGCTGTCTATTTCACGGAAATAAGGGTAAACGCCTCTTTCCATATACATCTGAGGCACTCTGAATTTACTTAGCTTTTCTTGTAATAATCCCATATTCCAATCATGAATAAGCGGCATTCTGGTCCGCTTACATTATATAATTAAATAATCTCTTCTCTTCCTGCGGGCACCGCAACGGCAAGGCCCGAACGCAAATGAATGTGCAAAGATAATAAATTCTCGTTTCAGCAAAGCAAGCCCCACAAAAAAATTCAATTCCGGCACAAATAAACCACAATTCCGAACAATTTTATCCGATATTGCATTAATTTTGTATACTTAAACCAAGAGCCTGTTTAAATTTCTGCTCTGCCTCGGCTTGAGAATTGCTTTCGGGGATGTTTTTTCAGCTTTTACGGGGATGACGGCGGGCTGTCTGACGGGTGAAAGCGGGGAACAGACCGGAAACAAGCTCAAAAAGGGGCGGATAAAAAGACGCAACCGGAAAATTCAGACAGGCTCTAAGCCGAAGATTGGATTATGGATAAGAAAAAACGAATGACATTCATCGTCAACCCCATATCAGGGACACACAACAAGGAGGCCATCCTCCGGCTGATCGATGAATTGCTGGACCACAACAAGTTCGACTATGAAGTGAGGAAGACGGAATATGCAGGACATGCGTCCGAAATAGCAGCCCGGGCAGCGGAGGAAGGTGTTGACACGGTAGTGGCCATCGGAGGCGACGGAACCATCAACGAAATCGGCCGCTCGCTTATCCATACGTCTTCGTGCCTGGGAATCATCCCCTGCGGCTCGGGAAACGGGCTTGCAAGGCACCTCCACATCCCGATGGACCCGAAAGGAGCCATCCATGTGCTCAACGACGATCTCCGGAAGACGATCGACTACGGAATAATCGACGGACACCCGTTTTTCTGCACGTGCGGCGTGGGGTTTGACGCGTTCGTCAGCCTGAAGTTCGCCGACTCGGGACGGAGGGGACTGCTTACGTACCTCGAAAATACGCTCCACGAATCGCTGAACTACCGGCCCGAAACGTACGAAATCGAAAACTCGGCCGGCACCGTCCATTACAAGGCCTTCCTCATCGCCTGCGCAAACGCGTCGCAGTATGGCAACAACGCCTACATCGCGCCGCACGCTTCGCTTACCGACGGGATGATGGACATCACCGTCCTCGAACCGTTCACCGTGCTCGACGTGCCGACGCTGGCTTTCCAGCTCTTCAACAGGATGCTCGACCAGAACAGCCGGATCAAGACCATGAAGGACAAGTGCATCATCATCCACCGCACGAAGGAGGGGGTGTTCCATTTCGACGGAGATCCGCAGATGGGCGGGAAAGACCTGAAGGTGGAAATCGTACACCAGGGGCTGAACGTGATAGCGCCGGTACGCCCGAAACGCATCGCTCCGCCGCCCCTGAACGTCCTGCAGCACTTCACCGACTTCATCGAGCGGCGCCCCATCACCGCAACCATCGCCGACAAGCACAAGCAGCTGCTCATGCTCAACCAGCAGATCCTGAGAAGGCTTTCCAAGAAATGATCCGCAGGCGGAAGATGCAGAACAAGAGCTGCGGCTAAACGTCCGTCAAGCTACAAAGCCAGGTAGAACGGTGACAGCAACCGCACAAACTCCGGACTATACACCCTCGGAGCCGTTTCGATCACCAGCTCGTCTGTCAGCGTGGCGGCGGGCAGAGTATGGGTGAAGGCCAGCAGCACCCGCTTGGGCGATGTGCCGGGCTTCGGCAGCACCCATGTCTGGCGCGACAGGTACAGCCGCTCACGAAGCGCAAGCGCCGTGAAATCCGGCCCCGCACTTGCAGGAAGAACCACCGAAAACACGCCGTCGCCGGCAAGCACCCTGCCCGCCTCCCGCAGCAGCGTGCCGAACTCCAGCGAACCGGAATGCCGCGCCAGGCTGCGCGCCGAAGACGGCGATTTCACGTCTTCCACGAAATAAGGCGGATTCGACACCACCGCGTCAAACCTCTTTTCCCACGAAGCGGGAAGCTGCCTCGCGTCCATCCGCTCCACGGCAATCCGTTCTTTCCAGGGCGAACGGGCGGCATTCTCGCGCGCCTGCTCCGCCGCGTCCGCGTCAATGTCGACGGCCGTCACCTGCGCTCGGCTGCGCTGCGCCGCCATCAGTGCGATCAGCCCCGTGCCCGTACCTATGTCGAGCACCTGCCGTGCGTGTTCCACCTCCGCCCAGGCTCCGAGAAGCGAGCCGTCGGTACCTACCTTCATGGCGCATCTGTCATGAAACACCGTAAACTGCTTGAATTTGAAATAAGGGTTCGGCATAACGTATCATTTTGCGGCAAAGTTACGGAAAATAAATTTCACAGCCGCAAACAGCCCGCCGTCATTCGCGCGGAAGCCGGCGGAAGCACACGCATTTGCCCGCCGGAAGAGGCGAATAACCGCACATTTCATTTTTATTATATGTATTTGAAGCCGCAGTTCTTCTTAATTCAAAGCGGAATGATTAACTTTGTGCCGTTTTTGAACAAATATAAAGTTTACGGAAACCAAAATATGGCAAGAAGAACAAGAAAAGAAGCATTTCTCCCGGAAAAAGAAGGAGAAGACATTTCAATGCTGACCGAAATAGAAACTCTCCCGGTCGAAAACAACCTGGAAGAACTGAATGATGAACTGCCGGTGATGACCTTGCGAAACATGATTATACTGCCGTCTGTGGTCATGCCGGTCACGGTGGGCAGGCGGCCTACGCTCAAGCTGGTCAACATGGCACTGAAGAACAAGTGCTCCATCGTCATCGCCACGCAGAAAGTCAGCGAAGTAGACAATCCGGAATTCAAGGACCTCTACCCGGTTGCCGTAATCGGAAAAGTGCTCCGTATTTTTGAAATGCCTACGGGAAACACAACCGTCATCCTGCAGGCGACAGGACCGAAGGTCAGGCTCGAAGAAGTAACGGCCATGAGGCCCTACATGAAAGGGAAAGTCAGCGTCATCGAGGAAAACATGACAGAGGAGGACACCGACGAGTTCAAGGCACTGCTCGACACGTGCAAGGAACTCAGCGCCAAGCTCATCGAGCTGTCCGAACACATGGCGCCCGACACTTCGTTCGCCATCAAGAACATCGACAACAGCGAGATGCTGATCAACTTCATCAGCGCCAACTTCCCGTTCTCCATCGCAGACAAATACGAACTGCTCCAGATAAACAGCCTCAAGGAAAGGCTTTACCGCCTGATCCAGGTGCTCAACAGGGAAGTGCAGCTCGCCACCCTCAAGCAGAACATCCAGATGCGCACGCGCGAGGACCTCGACCGCCAGCAGAGGGAGTATTTCCTCCAGCAGCAGATCAAGAACATACAGGACGAACTGGGGACGGGACAGGACGACGAAATCGACGAGCTCCGCGCAAAGGCCGAGAAGAAGAAATGGAAGAAGGAGGTGGCAGACGTCTTCGAAAGAGAGGTGACGAAACTGGAAAGGGTGAACCCGCAGTCGCCCGACTACAACGTGCAGTATACCTACCTCCAGACCATTCTCTCGCTGCCGTGGGATGTCTACTCAACCGACTATATCGACATACCGAACGCCAAGAAGGTGCTCGACAAGGACCACTACGGACTGGAAAAGGTGAAGGAGCGAATCCTTGAACACCTCGCCGTGCTGAAGCTGAAAGGCGACCTCAAATCGCCCATCATCTGCCTCTACGGCCCTCCGGGCGTGGGAAAAACCTCGCTCGGACGATCCATCGCGGCCGCGCTGAGACGCAAGTATGTGCGCATGTCGCTCGGAGGCGTACACGACGAGGCGGAGATACGCGGACACCGCAAGACGTATATCGGAGCCATGCCGGGACGCATCATCAAAAGCCTGATCAAGGCGGAAACGTCGAACCCGGTCATCATCCTCGACGAAATCGACAAGCTGAGCAGCGACAGCCACGGCGACCCGTCGTCGGCCATGCTCGAAGTGCTCGACCCGGAACAGAACAGCTCGTTCCACGACAACTACATCGACATCGACTATGACCTGTCGAAAGTGATGTTCATCGCCACGGCAAACAACCTGGCCACCATCCCGGGACCGCTGCTCGACCGCATGGAGCTGATCGAGGTGAGCGGATACATCACGGAAGAGAAGATCGAGATAGCGCGCCGCCACCTCATCCCGAAGGAAATGGACGCCACGGGACTGAAGAAGGAGCACGTGAAATTCTCGAAAGGGGCCATCGAGTACATCATCGAGAACTATACCCGCGAGAGCGGCGTGCGCGAACTGGAGAAGAAAATCAGCAAGGTGATGCGGAAAATCGCGCTCGAAATCGCCAGCGGAAACTTTACGGAAACCCATGAGCTGAAGGCCAAGGACATCCCGCAATACCTCGGGCCTGCCGAGTACTCGCGCGACAAGTATCAGGGCAACGAATACGCCGGAGTGGTGACGGGACTGGCATGGACGGCCGTAGGGGGCGAGATCCTCTTCGTCGAAACCAGCCTGAGCCGGGGAAAGGGACAGCTCACGCTCACCGGAAACCTGGGGGACGTGATGAAGGAGTCGGCCATGCTGGCGCTCGAATACCTCAAGGCGCACAGCGGATACCTCAACCTGCCGGAAGGAATCTTCGACAACTGGAACATCCATATCCATGTGCCCGAAGGGGCTATCCCCAAAGACGGGCCGTCGGCGGGCATCACCATGGTCACCTCGCTGGCTTCTGCCCTCACCCAGCGCAAGGTGAAGGCCAACCTGGCAATGACGGGCGAAATCACGCTCCGCGGAAAGGTGCTGCCGGTGGGGGGTATCAAGGAAAAGATCCTGGCGGCCAAACGCGCCGGAATCAAGGACATCATCCTCTGCGAAGACAACCGCAAGGATATCGAGGAAATACAGCCGATGTATCTCGAGGGGGTTGCCTTCCATTATGTGAAGGATATACGCGAGGTGCTCAGGCTGGCCCTGACAAACGAAAAGGTGGCAGACCCGATCGACTTTACCGCCGAACACAAGGAAAACGGGAAAGCCGGCAATTAATCATTTTCAACCGAATGCAATGAAATTTGAACTGCAATATACTGATCCGAAATCAAACGCGCGTGCAGGCCTGATCACAACCGACCACGGACAGATCGAAACGCCGATCTTCATGCCCGTGGGAACGGCAGGAACCGTGAAAGGAGTGCATCTGCACGAACTCAAGGAAGACATCAAGGCGCAAATCATCCTGGGAAATACATACCACCTCTACCTGCGCCCGGGACTGGACATCATCGAGGGGGCCGGCGGACTGCACAAGTTCAACGGCTTCGACCGACCCATGCTCACCGACAGCGGGGGGTTCCAGGTGTTCTCGCTTGCCGGAATCCGGAAAATGAAGGAGGAAGGCGTGGAGTTCCGCTCGCACATCGACGGATCGAAGCATCTCTTCACGCCGGAAAGGGTGATGGATATCGAGCGGACAATCGGAGCGGACATCATGATGGCTTTCGACGAATGCGCGCCGGGCACGTCCGACTACGAGTACGCAAAAAAGTCGATGGAACTTACGCACCGGTGGCTCGACCGCTGCATCGCGCGCTTCAACGAAACGGAACCGAAGTACGGCTACAGCCAGTCGCTCTTCCCCATCGTGCAGGGATGCGTCTATCCCGACCTGCGCCGCCGCTCGGCTGAATACATCGCCTCGAAAAACGCCGACGGAAACGCTATCGGCGGACTCGCTGTGGGCGAACCTACCGAAAAGATGTACGAGATGATTGAAGTGGTCAACGAAATACTTCCCGCCGACAAACCGCGATACCTGATGGGCGTGGGCACGCCGGCAAACATCCTCGAAGGCATCGAACGCGGAGTGGACATGTTCGACTGCGTAATGCCTACACGAAACGGACGGAACGGCATGCTCTTCACCAAGCAGGGAATCATGAACATGCGCAACAAGAAGTGGGAAAACGACTACTCGCCCATCGAGGCCGACGGAGCGTCGTATGTCGACACCATGTACAGCAAGGCTTACCTGCGCCACCTCTTCCACGCCCAGGAGCTGCTGGCGCTGCAGATTGCCTCAATACACAACCTTGCCTTCTACCTCTGGCTGGCTGGCGAAGCGCGCAGGCATATCATCGCCGGCGACTTCTCGACCTGGAAGCCCAAGATGGTGGAACAGGTAACGACCCGACTTTAAACTGCCCTGGCTCATGAAGAAGATAAACGCGATACAGAACATAAAGGAAAAAATGAAGGCCGGAATGCCCCGGCTGAAAGAAGAACTGAAGAAGCTCAAGGGGAATCCTTTCAAGAAAAAATGGCTGAAAAGGCTCGACAGGTACATCATCGTGAAGTTCCTGGGGACTTACTTCTTTGCCATCGCCCTGATCATCTCGATTGCCGTGGTGTTCGACATCAACGAGAACATCGACGACTTCATCAACAACAAGGCGCCGCTGAAAGCGATCATGTTCGACTATTACCTGAACTTCATCCCCTACTACACCAACCTGTTCAGTCCGCTGTTCGTGTTCATCGCCGTCATCTTCTTCACCTCCAAGCTGGCGGAGAACTCCGAAATAATCGCCATGTTCTCCACCGGAATGAGTTTCAAGCGGCTCATGGTCCCCTACATGATCTCGGCGGCCATCATCGCACTCGTGACGTATGTGCTCAGCACCGAAGTGATCCCCACGGGAAGCGTGACGCGCCTGAAATTCGAGGAGGTATACAAGAACAAGCGGCAGGCAGACTATGCCCGCAACATCCAGCTGGAGGTGGACACCGGGGTGGTGGCCTATATGGAACGGTACGAGAACTTCAACAAGACGGGCTACCGCTTCTCGCTCGACAAGTTCGAAAACCACAAGCTGGTGTCGCATCTCACCGCACGGCGCATCACCTACGACACGACGGGCGTACACCGCTGGATCATCAAGGATTACATGATACGTGAAATGAGGGGCATGCGCGAAACCATCACCCGCGGCGAACGCCTGGACTCTACCATCAACATGGAGCCGCAGGACTTCCTCATCACGCGGGGACAGCAGGAAACGATGACCAGCCGCCAGCTCCGGCAATACATCGACAACCAGAAGCAGCGCGGATTCGCCAACATCAAGGTGTTCGAGGTGGAATACTACCGCCGCATCGCCACATCCTTCGCCGCGTTTATCCTGACGGTAATCGGACTGTCGCTCTCGTCGCAGAAGCGCAAGGGAGGAATGGGGCTTCACCTCGGCATCGGAATCGCCCTGAGCTTCTCGTACATCCTGTTCCAGACGATTTCGTCTACGTTTGCCATCAACGGCAATACGCCTCCGAACCTTGCCGTATGGATCCCGAATATCCTGTACCTCTTCATCGCGATCTATCTGTACCGCAAGGCTCCCAAATAACCGCCTGAAAAGGAGGCGAAGCTCAAAGCCCGTTGCATTCCGGCTCTACGGAAAACTTCGGGGACTGCCATTTCCTAAATTTCTTTAGGAAAAACAGCCCGATACCCTATTTTTCGTGTCTGCCGTATTGTCTGATTAGGGGAATAAAGTTAATTTTGCAGCTAAAAACTTTGCACGGGAAAGGAAACGGAAATCCGGATGCCTGACTGAGGCAAAGCCAAAACCAAACATACAGAAATGGAAAACTTATATATCATTATCGGAGCATTCATATGCGCAGTGCTGATGGGGCAGGCCATCATCCCCAACATTCTCGTCATCTCTTTGCGGAAAAGGCTGTTCGACGAACCCGATTCAAGAAAGGTCCACAAGCGGCCGGTGCCACGGCTGGGCGGCGTCACATTCTTTCCGGTCATCCTCTTCACCCTCTCCGTGTTCACGGCCATACGCATCATGATCGGGCTTAACCCCGACGCAAGAGAGGTCGGGAGAATCGCCTGCGAGTTCCTCTTCATGATAGGGGGGCTTACACTGCTCTACATCGTGGGCATAGGCGACGACCTGGTGGGCGTGCGCTACCGCAAGAAATTCCTCGTGCAGATTCTCGCAGCTGCCATGTTCCCGCTGTCCGGACTGTATATCAACAGCTTCTACGGCCTTTTCGGCATCTATCAGATAGATCCTTCCATCGGCATCCCGCTCACCATCCTGCTGGTGGTGTTCATCACCAACGCCATCAACCTGATCGACGGAATCGACGGACTGGCGTCGGGACTGAGCATGGTCGCGCTGATCGTGTTCGGCATCCTGTTCATCCACTTCCGCTACTGGTCGTTCGCCCTGCTTGCCTTTGTAAGCGTGGGTGTCATCATCCCCTTCTTTTCCTACAACGTGTTCGGAAGCATCGACAGGGGGCGGAAAATCTTCATGGGAGATACGGGCAGCCTGACGCTGGGCTTCATCCTGAGCTTCTTCGTAATCAAATACAGCATGTACGACCCCGCCGTGCGCATCATGCCCATGAGCAGCCCGGTGCTTGTGTCGTTCAGCGTATTGATGGTGCCCTGCCTGGACGTTGTCCGTGTGGTACTCCGGCGCGCCCGCAACCACAAGCCGCTGTTCATGCCCGACAAATCACACATCCACCACAAGTTCCTGGCCATGGGATTCTCTCCGCGGAGCGCGATGATAAGCATCCAGGTTATGTCGGCATGCTTCTGCGCCTTCACGATGGCGGCCATCCATTTCCTCAACAACACGGTGGTTTTCATTATCGACGTGCTTGCATGGACGCTGCTTAACGTATGGTTCGACAAGATAATCACAAAGAAAAGCAAACTGCAGTAAAACATTTGAGGGCTTCAGATGCCTGTGACGGTTTTCCGCGGAATACAGAAGGGCGGAAACGGGCGGGCATAAAAAAAGGGAATCTTCCCAGATTCCCAATCTTCATTAACCTTAAATCTAATACCATGAAAAACACAGTGCAAATATACGGCTTTTATGTTATGCAACATATAAAAACCAAGAAAAATGCACTCCGTTTTGCATTATTTAACCTTTAAGGCCTGCATCGCCATTATGTCCCTTAAGACGCCCGATCCATTCCTGAAGACAATCTCCTACCTCAAAACACGGACACTGCTTGATCCACTCTTCCGGCTCAACCGTTCCGTCGCCGTCCAGATCCGGACTCAGGTCGCGGTGCCCTACAATCCGCCTGATCGGAAATTCCTTCACCAGCACCCTCACCAGCACTGTCATCGCGTGTTTCTGCCTGTCGGTACGCGTGTCGGCCGGTTTTCCGTTTTCATCCAGCCCGCCTTCATAGGCAATGCCGATGCTGCAAGCGTTATGTCCCTTGGCATGCGCTCCCACACATTCCACCGGACGCATGGTGCAAATGCTCCCGTCGGTGCGGATATAATAATGGTAGCCGCAGCCCTTGAACCCTCTTTGCCGGTGCATCTTCGTCAGCAGAGCCGGCGAGAGCGGGCTGTCCGCTCTCGTGGCTGTGCAATGAATCACAATCGTGTCAATCTTTCTCATCCGCAATCCTTTTTCTGCCCGTCAGGATGCAGAGCAAACAGTTCAGTATCCTGACAATAATACATTTTACCCTGGTTTTCATAGAATGATCCTACAGTGCTGATTCTTACACTGTTTCTTCTTCGTCACTATCGGCCTCTCCTCCCGCTTCGTCGGCAGCCGACTTCACCGGCACTTGCTCGTAGGTGAGGTTGTTGATGGCCTCCCGCAGCGTCTGTCCGGAACGGAAAAGTATACGGACGCGGTTGATGAGCGAATCGTCATACTCTTCCTTCGACACGGCCCCTTCACCGCTTAAGCTGATCTGGAGAGATCCCAGATCGCCCAAACGGACGATTTCGCCGCTTGCCAGCCCTTCTGCCACCACATCCTCCAGCGACACCAGAACGGCCATCACATCGGCACGGGTCACCGTACAGGCCTGCTGGATGCGCTCCGCCATCTCGCGGATGCCCATCACGCCGCGCGCCTGGGCACGTGCATAATACTTCACTTCACCTTCCGCCATCGGATTCGGATTCTTTCTCGCTACCACTGAATAAGTCACTGATCTTTTCATACTTTCTTTTTTTAGTTTACCTGAAAAACAATTGTTGCTCTCATGCATCAGTCGGCGCCATTGTTCCTGATTGCTCTGCAAATATACGGCAGCCGTCTGCGGCAGGCGTGCCATAAGATGCCGGATACAGACATAAAGTTCTCTTTTTTCGCAAAAATTCAAACGGGACCTTAGCCTTGAAGAAAGAATACGCTATCTTTGCATAAATAAAGCGCGAAATACAACCGATGGCAACAAAAGAAAAAACCGTATATGTATGCACCAGCTGCGGACACGAATCGCCCAAATGGGCAGGGAAATGCCCGGCGTGCGGACAATGGAACACGTTTGTGGAAGAAGTGGTGCGGAAAGAGCCTGTCGTGGCAAAACATGTGGCTCACGGAATCGAGGGAACACGCTCGAAGCCGCAATACCTGAAAGAAATCGTGGCGGGCGACGAACAGCGCATCGACATGCACGATGAAGAGCTGAACCGGGTGCTCGGAGGAGGGCTGGTGGAAGGATCGCTTACGCTGATCGGAGGCGAACCGGGAATCGGAAAGTCTACCCTCGTGCTGCAGACTGTCCTGCGCCTTGCCGACAAGAAGGTGCTCTACATCTCGGGCGAGGAAAGCAGCCGCCAGCTGAAGATGCGGGCCGACCGTATCCCCCACTCCGAAAGCAACAGCCTGCTCATCGCCTGCGAAACGTCGCTGGAACAGATCTTCACGCATATCCGGAACATTGCGCCTGATCTGGTGGTCATCGACTCCATACAAACCATATCTACCGAAAGCATCGACTCCTCTCCGGGCAGCATCGTGCAGGTCAGAGAGTGCTCGGCTGCCATCCTGAAGTTCGCGAAGGAAACCGGCACGCCGGTCATCCTCATCGGACATATAAATAAGGAAGGAAGCCTGGCGGGACCGAAGGTGCTGGAGCATATCGTCGACACGGTGCTTCAGTTCGAAGGCGACCAGCACTACATGTACCGCATCCTGAGGAGCATCAAGAACCGCTTCGGAAGCACCGCCGAACTGGGCATCTACGAGATGCGGCAGGACGGGCTAAGACAGGTGAGCAACCCTTCGGAGCTGCTGCTCTCGCAGGACCACGAAGGCATGAGCGGCGTGGCCATAGCCGGAGCCGTGGAAGGCATCCGCCCGTTTCTGATCGAAGTGCAGGCACTGGTAAGCACGGCTGCCTACGGAATGCCGCAACGTTCCGCCACGGGATTCGACCTGCGGCGCATGAACATGCTGCTGGCGGTGCTCGAAAAGCGCGTGGGCTTCAAGCTGGCGCAGAAGGACGTGTTTCTGAACATCGCCGGCGGACTGAAGGTGAACGACCCGGCAATCGACCTGGCTGTCATCAGCGCGATCCTCTCGAGCAACATGGACACGGAAATAGAAACCGGCGTGTGCATGGCAGGCGAGGTCGGGCTGAGCGGCGAAATCCGTCCGGTAAACCGCATCGAGCAGCGGATAAGCGAGGCGGAGAAGCTGGGATTCAGCAGAATGCTGATTCCGAAACAGAACATGCAGGGACTGGACAGAAAGAAGATCAAAATCAGACTGGCGCCGGTAAGAAAAGTGGAAGAAGCATTCCGCGAACTCTTCGGATAAGATTTACGAACCGCAGATTTTCACAGATTCTTCACTTTAATTTACGATTATTCTCATGACATTCATAGATAAAGGAACAAACGAACTGGTGTATAAAATTATCGGATGTGCCTATAACGTACATCGTGCATTGGGTCCGGGATTATTGGAGAACACATGCGAAGCTTGCCTCTGCTATGAGCTTAACAGGCTCAACATCAAGTATGAAAGGCAAAAAGAACTGCCCGTACTATATGAATTATCATCGAACTTAAAAACGGTAGAACAATTCCACCCTATCCACACAGCCCAGATCATAACTTATATGAAACTGAGCAAAATCCATTTAGGACTGTTGATTAATTTCTTCAGTACAAACCTGCAACATGGAATCAAAAGAATTATCTTATAACGGATAAAATAAAAAACATACAAATCCGCGGAAATCTGAGGAAATCTGCGGTAAAAAAACAAAAGAAAACAACATGACAGAAGAATATCAATTGCGGGTTCTGCCCGAACAGGCAGCAAGCGAACAGTCGCTGAAACAATACATCAGCAGAGAAAAAGGAATGGATATCCGGACAATCCGGGCGGTACGGACACTCAAGCGGAGCATTGACGCACGCCAACGGACCATCTTCATCAACCTCAAGGTAAGGGTATTCGTCAACGAAGAACCGGACAACGACGACTTCATCCGCACGGAATACCCGAACGTGGAGGGAAAGCGGCCGGTTATCGTGGTCGGCGCAGGTCCCGGAGGACTCTTTGCAGCTCTGAAACTCATCGAGCTGGGCGCAAGGCCGGTCGTGGTGGAGCGCGGAAAAGACGTGCGCAAGCGCAAGGAAGACCTGGCACGCATCAGCCGGGAGCACAAAGTGGATCCGGAATCGAACTACAGCTTCGGCGAAGGGGGAGCAGGAGCATACTCCGACGGAAAGCTCTATACGCGGAGCAAGAAGCGCGGAAGCGTAGACAAAATCCTCAACGTGTTCTGCCAGCACGGAGCAAGCACGTCGATCCTGGCGGACGCGCATCCGCATATCGGCACTGACAAGCTCCCGAGGGTTATCGAGAACATGAGAGAAACCATCCTTGCCTGCGGCGGTGAAGTGCATTTCGAAACGCGGATGGACGAGCTGCTGATCGAGAACGGCAAAGTGGCAGGCATCCGGACCAACCGGGGAACCGAGTTCCACGGACCGGTGATTCTCGCCACGGGACATTCGGCACGCGACGTATACCGCTGGCTCTTCGCCAACGGAGTGCCCGTAGAGGCGAAAGGCCTTGCTGTGGGCGTGCGCCTCGAACACCCGTCGCTGCTGATCGACCAGATACAATACCATAATAAGAATGGACGGGGAAAATACCTCCCCGCAGCCGAATACAGCTTCGTGCAGCAGGTTGACGGACGGGGAGTCTACAGCTTCTGCATGTGCCCGGGAGGATTCGTCGTCCCGGCAGCCAGCGGCCCGCACCAGCTTGTGGTGAACGGCATGAGTCCGAGCAACCGCGGAACGAAGTGGAGCAACTCGGGAATGGTGGTGGAGATTCATCCGGAAGATCTGGAAGACCCCGCGCTGCAGGTGCAGTCGGAGGCCCTGAAGGATTCTGCCGAAGAACTGACGGAGCAGCTGATCCTGTCGAATCCGGTGCAGGACGGCGTACATCCGCTGGCGGTGATGCGCTTTCAGGAAAAGCTCGAACAAGTGTGCTGGCAGCAGGGAAACATGCGGCAGACGGCACCGGCACAGCGGATGGCGGACTTCACGCGCAGAAAGCTGAGCTACGACCTGCCCGACAGCTCTTACAGCCCGGGACTGGTGTCGTCGCCCCTGCACTTCTGGCTCCCTCCGTTCATCAGCGAACGGCTGGGCGAGGGCTTCCAGCTCTTCGGAAAAAGCTCGCGCGGCTTCCTGACAAACGAAGCGGTAATGATAGCGGCGGAAACACGGACCTCATCGCCCGTAAGGATCGTGCGCGACCGTGAAACGCTCCAGCACGTCACGATAGAGGGACTTTTCCCCTGCGGAGAGGGAGCAGGATACGCCGGCGGAATCGTGTCGGCAGGAATCGACGGCGAACGGTGTGCCGAAGCGGCCTTCGCCTACCTGGAGGCTGTCACAAAATAAACTGTTCCAAGATGAAAGCATCCTCACCCGAAATCGCTATCCTCGAACAAAATACGCTGACGGCACTCGGCTTGCAGACCATACTGGAAGAAATGATTCCGAATGCCGTCATCCGGACTTTTTCCTCGTTCGGACAGCTCATCGACGATACGCCCGACATGTACGCTCATTATTTCGTGTCGGCCAACATTTATTTCGCGCACACGGCTTTCTTTCTTGAAAGAAGGCCGAAGTGCATCGTGCTCACCGCAGGCGAACAGCCGCTGCTGAACGGAATCCCCACGCTCAACATCTGCATGCCGCAGGAAAGGCTGGTCAAAGCCATCATGATGCTGCGGAAAACAGGACACGAAAGCATGCACCGCCCCCTACCGGAAGCGGCAGACGAACTGACCCCGAGGGAGATCGAAGTGCTGGTGCTGCTCACAAAGGGACTCATCAACAAGGAAATCGCCGAAAAGCTGCACATCAGCCTGACCACAGTCATATCGCATCGCAAGAACATCACCGAAAAGCTGGGGATCAAGTCTGCGTCGGGGCTTGCCATCTATGCGGTCATGCACGGATACATCGACGCCGACAGCATCTGACAGAATCTGCGGTTCAAAAAAAACACCCACAGCACAAGAAAATTATCCTCATAAATTAGGATTGCAGGACACAAAAAGAACCCGTTACTTTGCAAGCGGAAAAAATAACCGCAACATGAAAAAGCATAAAATACTAACTGGACTGATGCTGGCTTCCGCATCCGCGGCTGCAGCCACAAACAACAACGCCGTCGGCACACTGCCGGGCGACACAACCAAAGTAATCGACATCGAAGAAGTGGTGGTCATCGCCACCCCGAAAGAAAACAGCCGCCTGAGGCAGCAGCCGGTGTCGGCAACCTCGCTCTCGCAGGAAGACATGCGCAACAACGCCGTCACTTCGGTCAAGTCGCTCTCGGCGCTCGTGCCCAACCTCTTCATCCCCGACTACGGCTCGAAGCTGACCACCTCGGTGTATATCCGGGGCATCGGCTCGCGCATCAATACGCCGGCAATCGGACTGTATGTCGACAACATCCCCTTCATCGACAAGTCGGCCTTCGACTTCAACTATGCCGATGTGGAACGCATCGACGTAATGCGCGGCCCGCAGGGAACCCTCTACGGACGCAACACGATGGGAGGACTGATCCGCGTCTTCACCAAGTCGCCCTTCACCTACCAGGGAACGGATCTCCGGCTGAGCGCAGCCACCTACAACAACTACCAGGCTTCGCTCACCCACTACCACCGCATCAGCACGCAATTCGCCTTTTCGGCAGGTGCCTTCTACAGCCATAAGGGAGGATTCTTCAAGAACGACTTCAACGGAAAACGCATCGACACGGACAACGAGTTCGGCGGACGCATCCGCGCGATCTGGCTGCCCACGGAGAACCTGAAGTTGGACTTCACCGTGAACTACGAATACACGAACCAGGGAGGATACCCCTACGAATATACAGGACGCACGGACGGAGAAACCGAAGACCGCGCCGGATACATCGGAAGCATATCATACAACAACGACTGCGGATACAGGCGGAATCTGGTCAACTCGGGAGTGAACCTGGAATACCAAGGCAGAAACTTCACGCTGAGCAGCGCTACGGGATTCCAGTATCTCTACGACCGGATGGACCTCGACCAGGACTTCACGGAACAGGATATCTATACGATCATGCAGAAGCAGAATTCGAAAACGCTGAGCGAGGAAATCGTCATGAAGTCGAAGCCGGGAAGCAGATGGCAGTGGACTACTGGAGTGAGCGGATTCTACCAGTGGCTGGACACGGACGCGCCGGTGACTTTCCGCCAAGACGGGGTGAAGACGATGATCGAAGACAATGCCAACTCCATGTTCCCCAGCGGAAACCCTGCCGCACCGACCATGCACCTCACCGTAAACAACAGCACGCTGCCGGTGCCCGGACGGTTCGAAACGCCGGTGCTGAACGGAGCCGTCTACCACCAGTCGACGCTGAACGACCTCTTCGTCGACGGTCTGTCGCTCACTGTGGGACTGCGTCTGGACTATGAGAAGATCAAGATGCACTACGATTCGGGAACCGACATGGACTTTGACTTCCTCTTCGGCATGGGTCCGATGCACATCACCAGCGAGAACCTGCACGCCGTCAGCTCCTTCATCGGAGAAGAATCGGCCGACTACACGCAGCTCCTGCCCAAATTCGCCCTCGAATACGCATGGAATCCGCAGAACAATGTCTATGCAAGCGTAACCAAAGGATACCGCTCGGGAGGCTACAACATCCAGATGTTTTCCGACCTGATCCAGGGATCGCTGCGGAACGCGATGATCGACGCGCTCGCCGCCGACCCGAACTTCAAACGCTTCGCCTCGATGCTGGAGAATTTCAAGACAGGCTCCGCTTCCATCCGCGAAGCTACGCTCTACAAGCCGGAATATTCGTGGAACTATGAAATCGGCACGCACCTGACCTTGTTCGGCGGAAAGCTCCAGGCTGATCTGGCCGCTTTCTACATGGACACGCGCGACCAGCAGATTTCCCGCTTCGCCGACAGCGGACTGGGACGCATCACGGTCAACGCCGGAAAGAGCCGGAGCATCGGCGCGGAAGCGAGCCTGCGCTCACAGATCACGGACGCGCTCAGTCTGTACGGCAGCTACGGATACACATACGCCACCTTCACTGACTATACGCTGAGCGACACGGAAGACTACAACGGAAACTACGTGCCTTTCGTCCCGAAGCACACGTTCACCGCAGGCGGACAGTACGTGTTCAGACTGCGCAAAGGTGCATGGCTGGACAACATTACGGTCAACGCCAACTATCGTGCGGCGGGACGTATCTACTGGACAGAGCAGAACAACGCCAGCCAGCCGCTCTACGGCATACTCAACGGCCGCGTCAGCCTGAACAAGGGCAACGGCCAGGTCGGCTTCTGGATAAACAACGCGCTGAACAAAGACTACCAGGCCTTCTACTTTGAAACGATGAACAGAGGATTCGCGCAGCAAGGCCGTCCCCTCCAGTTCGGGATCGACCTCAAATGCAGATTCTGAGGAAGAGGAGTTAGAGAAGTTAGAGGAGTTAAAGGAGTTAGAGGAGTTAAAGGAGTTAAAGAATAAAAGGAAATAATCCGCGTAAATCTGCGGTAAAAAACAGGAGGGGAACCTTTCGGAAACATACCCTCCTGTTTTTAGCTCAAACATACGACATACTTTATTGCTTCAGGAATTTTTCCGCCCTGCCTGGCGTATATAATTCCCACAACGAAGCTACAGTCCATCCCGGCGCAAAAATATCGTTATAAAATCCTTTGCCATTATGTCCGTAATCCCAAGACGTATGCTGTACGACTTCAGGATAATACCCAGGCCTAGCAACACCGCATAAATGCCCTTCAAAAGGAAGCAGCTGCCTCATTGAGGTAAATATAACATCAGCCATCTCCGCAAAACGAGAGTCTGAATACTGCTCGGACAACCAGCGCAACACATCAGCAAACTCAAAGACAAAAACGTCAATATGGTTGTTTTCTACCGACACATTACCCCAACCGCGCGTTTTCAATCCTATATCTCCCAACATTTGACCTTTCGCAAACGGCACGTCCCATAAATAATACCATGACAAGGCAAAATAAGCCGCCGTACGACATAGCTTGGCATAATGCAACCTCTCGTTGCCGGAAGTAACCAAAGCCAAATAATAAGTAGCTGTTGCAGCATAAAGCGATGCTTCTTTGTCCTCACAATTTGCATCAAGAGTAGACGAAAAGTAATCCGACTTCGCTATGATTTCATGCTCCAAATAATCAGCCGTACGCTTGGCCGCTGCTAGATAACGCTTATCCTTAAAATATTTATAGCCCATGACTAATGGCAGTGTTGCCGAAGGAGTACTGCCTCCGCTTGCATCCACAACGGAAAAATCTTCATAAAATTTGCGTGGAAAACTGCCATCTTCTTTTTGCAAATGAAGAAACGTATCCAACAAATGCCTTATTTTATCCTCCCATTCTGCATGACGCCGACCATGTTGTTTCTCAAAAGACAGATAATGCAACATTGCATATACACCTTCTGACTGACGACGAATACTAAGTTCCTTCTTTTCCGTTCCTTCTTCCAAATCAACATACTCACGGAAAAAACCAGCGGAAGTAAAACCATTCTTCAAGTACGAACCAAAAATCCGGGCACTATTGTTTATCAGCTCATGGCGATTCATTTGCCAGCCATATTCCCATGCATTGAAAGCATTCAAAAGCGTGCGCCCAATAAATCCAACCTCAGCTATACCGTTGGGGCGACAATCATCTACCCGTATATGTGCCCCCGAATTATATACCAACGGATATTTATCAACCAGGCTTGTGACAAAATAACGGCTCAAAACATTTTTCATTTCCTCGACAGAGCAAAGAGTATCCACAGGCATCGGACGGTAAGTGTCATAACTATCCTCCCATGTCTGACAAATAAAATCAGAGAAATCAAGCGCCTTGCCCGGTTTGACTTTCCATGTCAACGAAAGTGTTTTCCCTTTTTCCAGAAAGCGATAGGCTTCAATTTCAGGAGCAAGGGTCAGTTTGCGCAAATAACTCTTGGGAGCCTCCTTATATGGATATCCAAAAGCCAGAGCGCTTTGTCCGTCCAAATTCTCAAAGCCAATAAAGCCCAACGAAGTTTCTCCAGAAAGAATAACTTCGCCTTCCTTATGCGTGGTCAGTGCATCTACACTTAATTCTCCGGTTCGGCTCACGACCAACGATGCCCCCGTTTTACTGTCAAAAACACCGGTCAGAGGCGCACTTAAGCGATCTTCTCTAACCACCCAACTGTCTGAAGTCTGAAATGACGGAGCGCTTTTGGGCGAACGCTGATTGCGACGATACCAAAAGCCGGGCATATAAAACTGGCTGTTCGCATGGAGAATGCCTGTCAGCAAACGATAATTGAAATTAAAATAGACATCTTCCAAAGCCATCAGCCGCAAAGTCAGATAAGCCTCATCATCATGCTTGTCTATTTTCTGAAACATTAATACAGGCAGACTTGTATCAGCTTTCCATTCATAATTAAAATAGCCGTCCGCTGCCTCTTCCATATGGAGCGGATAATGAACAGCCTTATTGCCAGGAACTTTCACAGACAAAACAGCGCTCAAAGCATCGGAAAAGAATACAGGTTTTTCGGATTCCGCTGAAGCAGACTTCTTGTCTACCTCCGGCCAGCCATCTTTCCAGTCCACCCTATCCAGCAGCAGAACGCGTCCGCCCGGATTCTTAACATTGACTCCATGATAAAGAATCCAGTCCTGCCCAACATCGTCCGTTACCAGTTCAGAATTATGTCCGGTTCCTACAAAGCGGTCATTGCGGCCTATCAGAAGTTCATGATGGTTTTCCAGCATACGCCGGCCTTGTTTGTCCACATAAGGACCCCACAACGATTTAGACCGTCCTACAACTGTCTGATATGTACTCTTTATTCCTTCACAGCAAGTGCCCGTAGAAGCAAACAAATAATAATATCCATCCCGTTTATAGATGTAAGTTCCCTCATAAGCAGACCCCGCAACCTTCTTAAACTCTGTTCCCTGCTTTAAAGACAAGCCATCATCCGACAACTCCGCCCCATAAATGCCTCGGAAACTGCCCCAAAATAAAAATTTCTTTCCATTATCCTCAATATAAAAAGGATCTATGCAGTTCTGAATCCCAATCTCGTTACTTCGAAACATCATTCCCTTGTCTTGAAAAGGTCCGGCCGGACTGTCAGACGTAGCCACTCCAACACCGCACGTCCATTCACCGCCCCAACGTGACATAGAATAATACAGTACATATTTGTCGCCTATCTTATTAATATCAGGAGCCCACAATCCCCCACCGGGTTCAAAAGCAGGCCGAGTATCATCTGTAAATGCAGTTCCCACAAATTTCCAGTCCACTAAATTCGAAGACCGGCAAATCGGCATATTACGTATATCTTCTGTTGCAAACAGATAGTAATATCCGTCCTCCGCTTTAACGACCGAAGGATCCGGCAAGCTATAATCCACAACAGGGTTGCGATATATATCCACAAATTCCCTTGCCACAAGCATTTGGCTTATGGCAAGGGTTACTCCCAAAAACAATCTTCTCAACATATCTCCTCATCATTTACATACAGGAGCTTCGGCTTCACTGGAAGGGCTATCTCCCTTTATCAATGGCCATCCGTCCTCGCTCCAAAAAATCCTATCAAGCATAAGGAAACGCCCTTTTGACGGAGTCATTCGATTATAACTATGATACAATATAAACTCATTACCCTCACTGTCTGTCACAATTTCCGAATTGTGTCCAGGGCCAACAAAATGATCATTTGCCCGAATAACCACGTCGTAACCGTTATCCAGCATAGACACGCCCGACTTAGACACATACGGTCCCAGCAGAGATGTCGAACGGCCAACCACTGTTGTATAGGTGCTCAACATAGCATTGCAGCAAGCGCCGACAGAGGCAAACATATAATAATAGTCACCTCGCTTACAAATATACGGAGCCTCAAAAGCCGTTCCGGCTATTTTCACCTTGTTCTTCTTAGCGGCCTCCAGATCACCGTTCAATACATTCATTCCGTCATCTGAAAGCTGCACAGCATAAATTCCATTAAAGCTCCCCCAGAACAACCATTTCTTGCCATCTTCCTCAAAGAAACAGGGATCAATGGAATTACGCACATCAATCTCTTTAGAAGTAAAGAGCAAGCCTTTTCCGTCACGTGATTTGTCCAGTTTGAAGGGTCCCTGAGGAGAGTCGGAATAAGCCGTTCCGATAGCTGCATTCTCCGGTTTCCCCATAGCCGACATCGCATAGTAAAGAACATATTTATCCCCTATTTTTTCTATGTCGGGCGCCCAGACAGAAACCCCTGAGCCTGTTACAAACGAAGGCCGCTTTTCAAACAGATTCTGATCACATTTAGTCCAGTTCACCAAATCTGCAGAATGCAAAGCCTGCCATGTATTTGTACAATACACATAAAAAGAATGATCATTTTCCTTCAAGACCGTCGGGTCTGCCGCACTATAATCGGTCAATGGATTTGAATAAGGATGCTGATAAGTCACATAAGTGGTTGATTCATCATCCGAACATGCAACAGATGCCCCTCCCATTATCAGAGCCAGGGCTGAGATATAAAAATGTTTCTTAGTCATAAAATCTAATATAAATTTGTCACATTGAATTTTTAGGCGCAAGCCATTGAACCAGGAAGTGTTCCATAGACACAACAAACAGACTTCCAGCAAATTCATTATGCCTAAAAATTAAAATTCATTCTATTGCCTTTCCGTTATTTCCCAATCTTCGCATCAAGTTCCTCAACAGGAATATTGTCTTCATAACCGTCATAACCGTAATTCTGATTGATACGGCCTTGAGTATTCGACTCTATCGCATTTTGAGGTATCGGCCACAATACATGATAGGGCTCCATAACAAACGCATTCGTGTCATAAAAATATTGTTCCTTAAAGAAGTTGTTTTTTTCCATTATGCGGTCGTAATACCAATTCTTTTCAGAGAAATTTTCCAAAGAATAGCCATCTGCACCCAATTTGGCCTTCAAATAAGCGATGCGTGTCAGCTCAGTCTTACGATGATCTTCAAGAAAGAGTTCACGCGCCCTTTCGTCCAGAATCTGTTCCAGTGTAACCGATCCTTCCGGAAGTTCAGGGGCTTTGGCACGACGGCGGATAATGTTCACATCTTCCGTTGCACCTTTCAAGTCACCTTGCCACCAGCGCGCTTCCGCCCGATTCAGGTAAGTCTCTGCCAAACGGAAAATATATTGGTCAGTATAACCGCCTACAGGCACTTTTCCTCCGGCATTAGGATCGTCTTTGCTTATCAGAACCTTAACAATAGGGAATGAAAAGTAGCAGCGCATCGTGTCGGTACAATAAGCCGGATCCACGGGTTTTCCAAACCATTTATCACTTCCTCCCTTGTTAGCCGGGCGGTTATAAACAATACGCGATTTATCAAACCAGTTGTTTTCATTATGCCGCAAGTCACTTCCGCAATTGCTCCAAAGCTCATACTGAGCATAATTTGTCGGACGGATCTTAGCTAGGCCACGCCCCAATTCCTCCAATTGTTCATATCCATCATAAACGCCTGAAGCATCCGTCGTTCCCTGCTTCCCATCGGGTGTCTTGACCTTGCTTCCCGCATGCCACTGAGGAACGAAATTACGTTTGCGCTTTGAACCGCTAGGCGAAGAACAGCCTTCAAGTCCATAACGTTCCTGTCCCACCATAATCCATTCCTTATTGTCTGTGCGACTGATATTATCCGGATCAAACAAATCATTGAACACATCTAACGACGAATCGTCCAGATTTACGCCAAAGCGCTCCGTCATCAGATGCAAGCCATAATCGTCTATAACTCTTGTCGCAGCATCCTCCGCATTCTTGAACTCGCCCAAAGCCAAATATATTTTAGAAAGCAGGTGTTCGCCCGCGGCACGGCCAACAGAACCTGGAGTTACGGATTCCGGCAGCCACTTGACGGCATATTCCATGTCCTTCTTTATATTTTCCAGGATGGTCCAGCGTGAAGTTGTATTGAAATCCAGCTTCGGTCCTGTTATTTCAGAATCAATCCAAGGAATATCACCGAATTGATGAGTCAGCAAATAATACCAGTACGCGCGATGAAAGTATCCTTCCGCCAAAACAGCGTTACGGTCTTCTTCAGAAGCCATATCCGAAGCTTCAGGCGCACGTGTTATAACAGTGTTAGCATATTTAATGCCATTCCATCCGAATACCCAATAGCGCAGATGCAAATACATGTTTGTAGTAGGCGTCAACTGTGTCACCATATTATGAATCTCCTTGGTTTCAGGGCCTCCCATCACCGCCAAGTCAGACCAGGCATATTCGTAAACGGCAAAAGTTTCACAATTTCCAGAATTAAAAGCATCTCCAAACCATTCAAAACTAATTTGTTTGCGACAAAGGCGCAACATGGTTTCCAACCCGTCACGGTCTACAAATGTATTTTCTGGAGTCAAGAAAGACATTGGTTCAGGCGTCAGATCGACACAACCGGACAAACCAGCAGCCATAAAACAAGCCATAATGCCTTTTGCAACATATCTTTTCGTTTTCATTTTGATTTCAATTGATATAATAAAATTACAGTTACAAAGTCATGTTTACTCCAAACGTAAAGATGCGTGGAGAAATAGCATTTACCATCGGATCAGACGTACGCCATCCAGATATAGTGAACGCATTGTCTACATTCAAGCTAACACGCAAGTTCTCAATCTGCAACTTTTGTATCAGATGCTTCGGGAATGTATAAGACAACGACATGTTCTGCATCTTCATATAACTACGGTTCTTGTAAATATTTACCGTAGGGTTATTGCAGTCAGAACCTAAACGAGCATATCCCGCACTTGGATTCCAGGGAGTCCAGTATTCTGTCCATACAGAATTTGCCTGATTGAAGTAACGGTTATCCTCATTGCGCGCTAAATTATCCACAGCCTTCCAGCCAAATTCGCCGCGCAAAGTGAAAGAGAAATTAACGCAGTTCCACAAATCCAGGCTGCTGGAAATATTCAGCCGGTGAGTAGGTATCTTAGAGCCTAGCCATTGTTTGTCATCCTCATTGATCACTCCGTCATTATTAACGTCTTCCAGTTTCGGATCTCCCGGCTGCTTGCCGTATTTATCGGCTTCAAGCTCCTCGCCCATCTGCCAGATACCAACAAATTTATAGTCATAGATATCATCGATACCGTGGCCGATATACCAACCGTTCTGAACGTCATCATCTTCACGCTGCCCCACTACGTTTCCATCGGCATCCAATACATCGATCATATTGCCATACAAGTGCTTAATCTCATTTTTATTGGTAGAATATATGAATGATGTAGTCCAATGCACTTTTCCCGGAACATTTATATTCGTTGTGGTAACAGTGACTTCTACACCTTTATTGTCAATTTGTCCCAGATTTGAAGCAATGCTTCCATATCCCGATATTTCAGGCATCGCCCGGTCCATCAGCAAGTCTGTTGTTTTATTCCAATAAGCATCAACAGTACCTGTAATACGATTGTTCAGCACGCCAAAATCCAGACCAATATTGCGTCCTGTAGTAGTTTCCCACTTCAAATTACGGTTGGCCAAGCTGGACGGATAAACCGCTTTATAGTTAACGCCATTCATAATGGCATTGGTTACCGTCAAGCGGGAAAAAGCTGCATAACGGCCGATGTCACGGTTACCAGTCTGTCCCCAAGAAAAACGAAGCTTCAGATTATCCAGCCAATCAACATTCTTCAAGAATTTTTCTTCATTCATGCGCCAAGCCACGGCAGCAGAGGGAAACACTCCATAAGGGTCATTCTGGCCAAAAGCAGAGAACCCGTCGCGACGCACAGCCGCCGTCAAAAGGTAACGGTCCAGCAACGAATAGTTCAAGCGCCACAGCAAGCCATTGCCGGTCTGCATCTCATCCGTAGAGGTTACCGTAGGAGCGATACCAGACTGGATAGCATGAAAAATAAGATTCCCGTTGGGTTGGAAAGCTTTATTCTCGCCCGTAGAGTCCCACGACTGATATTTTTCGACTGTATACACAAAAGTAAAATCGAAATTATGAATGCCTCCAAATGTCTGATTCCATTTCAACATGTTATCCACGCTCCATTCATAATCAGAGAAATCACGGCGTTTGGCCTTACCTCCAGCGTCTACCCCTGGCTTGATGTCCGAATCGAAATAATAATCTTTTATCCAGCCAAAACGCGCATTGAACGTAGTCTGCCAGGAAAATCCCCAAGGCAGTTTCAGTTTTCCATATACACTGGAAACCAGCGTCTGTCTTTTATTCAACTTACTGTCTACCGTATGGGCCAGCAACGGATTTGAAGTGCGGTTATCGTTTGCCGGCCTCACTTTGATCGTTCCGTCTTCCTCCCACATATTGCCAAAAGGGCTCATGGATTTAGCTCCTGAGATGTCAGCGCCAATGCCGCTTTGGTCTTTGGTGGCAAACTGGGCATTCAAACCGACATTCAGCCATTTTGTAATCTGTGTATCCAGATTAATACGGGCACGTACAGCCTGAAAATAATCGCCGACCTTGAAGCCGTCATTATTCGTATAGCCTAACGAGAAATAATAATTGGTACGTTCATTCTTACCGGAAACCGACGCATTATAATCCTGGCGGAAACCGTTCTGCAACACCAGATCCATCCAGTCTGTAACACGGCCAGCCTTATAATTCTCTATTTCCAACGGGTCGAAACCCAGGCGTGTCAGCCATGTCCCTATATAGTCACCAGAAAATGAAGCATCGTAACCTGCCCATTGTTCCTGTGTCACACCCTCAGGCAAGTTATAGGGATTATCATAATAACCGTTCTTCATCTGCGAGTCGCTGGGCTTAAAATAGTCCTGGGTTTTCCAATAATCCATACGGCGCTGTATAAACTGCTCAGGTGTTGGCATTACCGGAGTGAAAGTAGCCTGCACCGTACCTACCTTAGCGCTTATATTTATCACCGGCTTGCTTGATTTTCCCCGTTTGGTGTTGATCATAATTACACCGGCAGAACCTTTAGCACCATAAATGGCTGTAGAGCTAGCATCCTTCAGCACATCCATGCTTTCAATATCGTTGGGGTTGATATCATCAATGTTACCATAAAAAATGACACCGTCCAATACAATCAGCGGAGAAGAACTGGCCTTCAAAGACTGTTTGCCACGAATCAACAAAGACCCGCCGCCAGCAGCATCAGTAGAAGGAGTCAGGTTAACACCGGCAATGCTGGCAGAAAGAAAATCCAAAGCATTCGTCGCCACCCTGCTCTGCATCACCTCTTCGCCGATATGGGATACAGAACCGGTCAAATCCTTCTTCTTCATCGTACCATAACCGACAACAACAACCTCATCCAGCATTTTATTGTCCTCTTCCATCTCTACGTTTAGTATTCTTGCATTGGCGTCCAACGTCTTCACCACAGTCTTATATCCAATAAAAGAGAAGACCAAAGTAACTTTCTTCTGAGGAAGCTGCAGGCTATAACGCCCGTCAATATCAGAAATCGTCCCGGCAGACGAGATTCCTTCAACTGTCACACTTACACCAATAATCGGTTCACCTTTATCATCGGTAATAGCACCTGACACTTCCCGAAATGACTGAGCCCGTACAAATGCTACTGACAACAGGAAAAGCAGCAGCAAGCAGCACCTCCCTGTCAAAGAACCATTCAGAATCTTTCGTTTTTTCATGACATTAAATTTAAAAACTTAGTTTACATTAAAATTAAAAACTCGTCCATTATAGATCTATAAGATTTGCTTTCAGTTTTTCAACATTGCTAAATTATGGCAAAAACAAGAATCAGGATAGCACAAAAATCCTAAAAAAAAGGAGTAATGTCCCAAACAACAGGTTTTGAACGGGATTTTCATACTGTTAGAAAATAGCAATGAATCTTTTCATCCTGCCGCACAGAAACCAGTCAGAACCTATTGTCGAGCGAATGGCAGACGGTCTGATTGATTTCCCGAAGTTTCGCCTCGTCCAACTTGACAATCTTGCGGTCATAAGTTATCAGACCATTGACTTCCACCTCCACATCAGTTATTTGCGTATAAACTGCTGCAGAAAATCCGGTTTTCGCCAACTCCAACAGCATACGGGCATACCTTATGTATTCCTCGGTAGCTTCATCCGCATTTTTAAACTGAACATAACCCCAGTTGCGTCTGTCCTCCCAGGTATGTCCTTCCAAAGCCAGACCAATGCCGCCGTATTCACCCAAAACCGTCGGGCGAGCGCCGTCATAAAGATAAAGTTCTGGAGCGGGATATTTATGAAGGTCCAACATATCTCCACAGGCATAATGATTGCCTCCGCTTGCGGGGTTCACCAAACGTGAAGGATCATAACTTTTTGTCCATGCAACAATCTCAGGAGTCTTAAACTGCCCCCAAGCCTCATTGAAAGGAACCCAAACAGCAATTGAAGGATAAGAATAAAGGCAGTCGATAATCTCCTTCCATTCCTTCCGGAAATTATTTTCCGACTCGGAGGAGCGAGTGACATCCCTTCCGTTAAAATAACATCCGGGTTGCCATTCCGGACTGCGGTCGCCATTAGGCATATCCTGCCATACAATAATTCCCATACGGTCGCAATAACTGTACCAGCGGGCCGGCTCAACCTTGACGTGCTTGCGTATCATATTAAATCCCAAATCTTTTGCTTTCAGAATATCATAAGCTAAAGCCTCGTCGCTTGGAGCCGTATACAGACCGTCTGGCCACCAACCCTGATCCAAGGGGCCAAATTGAAAGATGTCACAGTTGTTAAGCTGCAGGCGCATAATGCCGTTTTTGTCCCGGCGTGTAGAATACTTACGCATTCCTGCATAGCTTTTCACCTTGTCCACCAGTTTTCCATGAGCATACAAGCATATTTCCAAATCATATAAGAAAGGGTGGTCGGGCGACCAAAGCTTCGCATCAGCGGGCATGGCTACATCAATGCCAACATTGTTCAGAGCCGCACCGGAAGCAACCTTCTTCCCGCCATCAAAAACAGCGACTTCCACCTTGTCCACTTCATCCTGCATATTAGCAGCAACATTCACCGCAAGCAGATTCCGGTCTACATCAGGCGTAATCCTGACCTTTTCAATGTATTGCTCGGGCACAGGCTCCAACCAGACAGTCTGCCAGATTCCGCTGACCGAAGTATACCAGATGCCATGAGGGTTGTCCACCTGCTTGCCACGAGGCTGGAAACCTTTGTCAACAGGATCCCATACTTTTACGCACACTACATTTTTACCTTTGCTAATAGATGAGGTGATATCAAAACAGAACGGGGCAAATCCGCCTGTATGGGATCCAACCTTAATGTCATTAACCCACACGTCAGCCTTCCAGTCCACAGCCCCAAAGTGCAGCAGCACCCGCCTGTTTTTCCAAGACGAAGGAATTTCAAACTCGCGCATGTACCAAAGTTCATTTTCCTCTCCTAACTTTCGGCCTACGCCAGACAAACTTGACTCAATGGCATAAGGCACTAAAATCTGACCTTCATACGATGCCGGAGCTGAAGATCCGGCAGGAAGAACGGAATAATGCCACAATCCGTTCAGATTCAGCCACTCTTCACGCTCCATTATCGGACGGGGATATTCCGGCAAGACATTATTGACATCCATATGCTCCGCCCATGTAGTACGAATACGATTTCCTGCAGGCCTCCATTGCGCCTCAGCACAAAAGACATTCACCAATAAAACGAAAAAAAACAGTCTAAATTTATCCATTCTTGAAATAAATTAAATGAAAAACAAGAGAATATTCCTATCAAAACGCACGCTCCCAGCCAACGTTTCTTAAAAACCAGCTGACATCTTCTTTTTTCAGTCCCTGGCGCTCCAATACGGCGGGCAGTTCTGACCAACTTTTCCAGAATTCGGCCACACGGTTTTCCATCTCATCAGGATAATATAAGACCGTTTCATTCAGGCTGCCCATCTTTCCCAGTTCCTCTTTAAAGCAGATATAAGAGTTTCGGTACTTCAACGCTTCCATTGACTTTGACATTCTGCGCGTTATTCCCGGCAGGCCATTCAATTCAGAATTTCCTCTGCCATATACAATTTCCACTCTTTTCTCTTGTTCGCAGGATACGACAGGCAGCTCGACCAAAAGTGCGAACTCTTCGGCCTGATAAGTATACTTTGCCGGCTGCCCGTTAACGGAAACAGATTCCGGCATATGCGACAGCAGCACCTTCACCTTAAACGGACGCGACACGGGCATATCTTTATACATACCCTTACGCCCGCCTACCACTATTGTCTGTTTGTTTCCCTTACGGCAAGATTCCAAGTGCGTGACAGCATATTGCGAGTCATAGTTTTTATCATTTCCATTATCTTCATAAAGATCGAAACACGAAAAACCTTCTCCTCCCGGGAATACGGTGACCACGATCTCCTCATCGTTGCCATTCAGATTTTTGACCTTGTCTGTATAAAAAGGAAGAATCGCTCCTCCCTTTACATAAACGGGATACTCATCTAGAGCAAAATTCCGTTCCACGACCTGTCCGCCCGACAACAATGTGCCAGAACTCCATTCAAACCAGTCACCTTCAGGCAGCCAGGTACGAACCTTTAAATATCCGCTGTCCGAAGGAGCCGTTGCCGGCGACACCAGCATGGCATCTCCAAACATATATTCGTTGCGGAACCGGTAAGCTTGAGATTGTTCCGGCCAGTCATAATACAACGGACGGCAAAGTGACAACCCTTCATCATATCCCTTACGGGCCATTGTATAAATATATGGAGCCATCGTATATCTCCGGCAAATCGTTTCACGGACAATGTCGCTGTATCCGCGGGAAAAAGCCCAAGGCTCTTTATTCAGCTCTGCACTTTTTTGCGAATGTGTACGCATAATCGGACTAAAAGCGCCGAACTGCAACCATCGGACATACATTTCCGGATCAATGCGACTGCCTATATGGCCGCCTAAATCATGACTCCAATAGCCATAAAGCACATTGGAAGCCGTAGAATTAAAATAAGGCTGGTATTCGAGAGATTTCCAGGAGATAACGGCATCCCCGGAAAATCCCACCTGATAACGGTGGTTCCCCAGTCCGCCCCAACGATGATAAAGCAACGGACGCGTGTTGCGGTTGCGCTCCATTCTGCTAAAAAAGGCATAATTGATCCACCATGTATTATTCAGCCCTTTTACCTTCGGATCATACAAATCTTGCTGCCAGTCCAGCCACCAGAAGTCAACTCCGGACTTCTCCATCGGTGTCAATATCTGGTCGAACATGCTGTTCATAAAACATTTATCCGAATTAATCCAGTGGATTGTCTTCCCCTCAGCCGGATTCAATCCCATACTTTTGGCCATCTCCGCATATTGTTCTTCATAAGATGCCACACCGCCCGCCGGATGCAGATTAAGCGTGACTTTCAGGTTTTGTGCTTTGACATAACGCAAAAAGCCTTCAGGAGATGGAAACAGTTCACGGTTCCATGTCCATCCGGTCCAGCCCCCTTTGCCTTTTTCCGTATAATGCCAGTCCATGTCGACCACCAGTACATCCAGCGGAATGTCATACCGATGAAAATTATCTATCAGCCTGCGGAACTCTTTATCAGAATACAGCCAGTAACGCGACCACCAATAGCCGAAGGCGTAGCGCGGCGGCAAAGGCATCCGGCCGGCAAACAGGATGTAATCTTTCAGTGCCGACTTATAATCATGACCATAAGCCATAAAAATCCAGTCCTGATTCCCGTCGGCCGGACGCTCCTTCACCCACTCCCACTTCTTGTCACCATCAAACAAGTGGCTTTGCGAATCATCGATCAATGTCCACCCGTCAGTCGAGAGCAACCCGTCTTCCAATGCCAACGTATCTCCTTTCTGCGTATCGCGCACCCATTTCTGCGTCTGTACATTCCCGTCCATACCGTCAAGCGTACGATACGTCCCTTTCAGATTGCCCGACTGGCGCATTCCGGGATGCCAGACAAAAGGGACAAGATTCCCTCTGGAACTGACAGTCAGATTCTTTTCCGTGAAACAACCGCTATCCTTCAGATAACGCAGTTTCATTTTCGATGTAATGATCTCAACCCATCTCCCTTTCGTCTTCAACTGATAATCAACCTGAGGATACGCACGGTTGACAACAACAAAAGACTTGTCGTCAACAAAACAGCCTGCCGGAGAATATTCCATCCGGACAACTCCATCAGACACTACAGTGAAACGAACATGCGCGTCCTTATACACAACATTACGCTGCATCGTTTTTGCCTCCATTACAGACAAACCCGCCAGCAACATACCGACCAATAATATGAATTTCCTTTTCATGGAACTATACTATAAATTAAAGATAACTGTTCACGAAGTGCAAAAGTAGGAATCCCATACACCCACAGAAACAGAAACATGCCAATTAATAGCACGAATGTATCAAACTCCCGAAAACAGTCTTTCCTGCAAAGCAAAACGGCCTTATCTCCCCCAAAAAAGTCGGAGCATCCCGCAGAAAAGTTCATCTTCAGATTAAAGATCTGCATCTTCAGGCTGAAGACTTGCATCTCCAGGCTAGAGATTTGTATCTCCAGCCTGGAGATGCAAGTCTTTTCCGCGAAAGGCTCCGCATCAAGCTGTCTGCCTTGTCACTTTTCAAGAAAACAAACGCAGAAACATCCATTTGACAGAATCCTAACCTACCGGCTACATCCGGCAAAAGCAAATATTGCCAGATTCCCTTTATGATCGCTTGGCCATACACACGCAGGAACCCAAATCGGGTCTTCCGAACCGTTTTCCTCAATACGCCCTCTCAACACGGTTTCTCTGGGACCCACCAAGACACACTTCTGCAGCTTTAAAGAGCTGCATGCCGGATAATAATAAATAAAATCAATCCGGTCCCGCTCATCAGCATCCGGTGCCCAAGACAATCTGTCAAGCGCATGGCGATTGCCGGCAGGAAAAGTAAAACCCGGAAAACGAACCGGATCCGGATGTTTCTCCCGATAAGCGTCCCTGAAGCCTGCATCCAGCAGCATCCTTGAACAGTCCCAATGAATAACCGCTCCGTTATGATCCCACAAGTGCCTGGTACTATCCTGCCAGTCCAAACAAGAAGGCTCGTTAAAGTCACCTCCTATAATTACTTCGCGACCGCATGCTATATCCTTTCTGGCCTCTTCTAGAAAAGCCGCAACCGACTCATCCCGATAAGCCAAACGATTGGCTGCCAAAACAGCCTGCTCATCTGTTACAGGCTTGTCAATCTTTTTCCAGGTTGTTCCGCTGTATCCACGGGGCATATAACATTCATAATGCCTATGATCCAAATGACAAGAGTAAAAAGCCACCTCTTTACCGCCTGCCGCAACCAGAAATTTCACCATTGTACGCTCTTCATTTCCGGGAACAGTACACAGTTTCTGTACTTTTTCCGGATGGATTTTGCTCAAAAAGCCGACAGCCAGATCAAAGGCCTCGCCATAATACAGCTTGCCCCTCTGCTTCATGTCCTGAATCACACGGTGCACGAACTTCTGCCCGCCGCTGATTTCACACAAGAAGACAATATCCGGATCAACCTCTTCCAAAAGATCAAGGAATCCCTGATAACCATCCGACACTTTGGATGTTCCGCCCCATAAGTTCAGCTGCAAGACCTTGATGCCTTTTCCACACGTCTGCGCCATATTGAAACCGAAGGATGCCGACAGACATAAAAGCAGGACAAAGAATTTCTTCATAATTTTCATAATACAAAAAACGCAGACAACAAAACCCGACGAGAGTGTATCAAAACACAAATCAACTTTCATTTTGTCATCCCAAGCAAAGCGAAGCAACTCGGGGACATAAGCTGATACATGCAGGACATTTCACTTCGTTCAACATAACATTACTTCTTGACAGTCAAATTTTATTTTGACACACCTTCTTGCAAGCCATGTTGTCTGCGGTTTATAAATCATTTCTTCATCACTCTTGTAGGAAGAGGCCCCGAATAAGACCGTTTCATGCCGCCAAAATCAAGTACAATCTTCTGCAACACCGTTCCGGCATCTCCACAGATAATCTTCACTGTATGCTTGCCCGGCTTGTCTATATGGAGCGTTGTCTTGTTAACGCGACAGTTCTTCAATACACTTTCATACCAGATCTGAGCATATTCAAACGAAGAGGTAGAAGGGTTCATCACCGGGCCTTCATCAATGCAAACTCCATACTTAGTTTCAATATTAGTGGCCTCATGACCGGCATATCCCCGATCCGAACTGGTTACAAACGTTGGCAACACATAAGTATAGACATCCACTGACCCTTGCTCGAAGGTATAAAAGTCATATTCCAGACGAGGCGTGTTACGCCCTCCCGTACGCTGGGGAGGAGCTGTCGGATTGCCCATCTGAACAGATACGTTCTCAACGCCCAGATTCGGAAGTATCATCATCTTAATGGCATCGTTCTCAACTTTGCGATGAAAGCCCGCCGCATCAATAGATACGTAACCGTTAGTTTCCACATACAGTGAGTCGAGGTCCGATGGCGAAGGCGGATTGAAGACAGACACCCACACGCTTTCTTTGTCACCGTTGTCCGATGTCACCTCCACCATGCCACAGACACGTTCGCCTAAAGGAGCCTTTTTCCAGTCGACAGACACTTCTATGCGATCTTCTGTGAACGTATTTCCTGCATATTTGTTCAGCAGAATCCATTCAGCCGAAACAGAAGCTTTCCACTTCAGAGCTTTGGAGCCTTTATTGAACACGTCTACATAATACGACACGTCCGGAAGATAGGCGCTGAAGCAAGGCAACGAATGAAAGTTCTTCGCCCCCTTCAACAGATCCTCCTGCTCAGCCATAACTCCCAGCGACGGCTCTGCGAGCAAATCAACGGAATACAATTTAGGCAGTTCAAAATAAGCTGCGGCGAAACCTTGTTTCATCGTCATAACGTGATTCCACTTCCCGCCGAGCAGGTCATTATAGCCCTGCGTTATAATGTTCAGGCTGTCATAACAAACCTTGACAGCATCGGCCAGCCGGTTTGCCGCTGCCCGCTGCTGGATGGCATACCAGCGATTGCGTTGCCCGTCCAATACCATACGGTTTAAAAGTTCGCATCCTTTCACCGGATAATACATGATCTGATAAAAGCAGGCCTTTTTTTCTTCGGGAAGTTCTTTATAAATACGTTCCGTTATGTCACTGATACGACGGTATTCGGCCAAACGGCGGTCTGCCTCCCGATAATTAGTCAAAGAAAAATCCGTATCCGTATTACGCTCGCGGCCATGCTTGTCTGTCGCCCACTGATATCCCCAGCCCATAAACTCAGGCCGGCGGACAAAAGCCAGTCTATAGAACGAGTCCCATACATCTGCATATTCGGCTTCATATTCATCGCCGATCAAACGGGATAACCATTCTGCGCGGTATGTGGCCGCACGATCCATGCTAAACGAATCAATGTCGTATGCCATCTCCAGAAAAAAGTCCACTGCAAATTCACACGACTTTATATCGCCGGCATTCAACAGCCAGATCCGATCAGCCGTCATGTCATACGCTTTCCGCAATTCTTCATACATCAGTGCAGGCGAAGTGGTGTTCATCCACAAATGATCATGCGGCTTGCCCAGATATGACGCATGGTAATAAACTCCTGAACGTCCCGAACGCTTCTGCTCCTTGGGGCTGCTCAACCGCTTCATGTAACCGTAATTGTCGTCCGGCCAGATGATAGTAACATCATCCGGCAACTCAAGTCCCTCGTCATATACGTCCAAAACCTCCTTATACGGAGTGAATGCCTGAGGTATTTCATTCGCCGGCTTCCCTGTCACATCGGCCAGCATCTTGCGCTGATTCATCAGTGCTTCCTGCAACATATCTTTCCTGGCAGACATGTCATTGCTTGCCTTCATCGCCTTGTCATGAAGCCCTCGCAAGGCCAGTGTATAAACATTCTCAAAAGGAGCACAAGCCTCAACGCGCAATTTCAATATGCTGTCAACGCCGCTGCGGTTGTTTACATAGTCCCACTCACCCATCGTTTTGCTATTCCACTCACTGGCCGTATTGAACAGCAAAGGTTCGCAATGAGAAGACCCCATCACTATCGCAAAACTATCTGCAACCAGTCTGTTTTCAGGAATCCGGTGAAAAGCCATCGAAGCGTCGTGCATGGCCGGACAGAGGTAATTGGCCTGCAAGCGCAGCAACAGTTCACAAACTTTGGCATACGTCTTTGGACCAAAGTTCCCCCGTTCTTTCTCGAAATTCAGTTTCGCCCAGCGATAGAGTCCCCAGTCTTCATCGTTTATAAAAATTCCCCGATATTTCACAGAGGGCTCTTTCGACAGTGTTTTATTCACTGCGAGATAAAGGTTCTTCTGCTTCCTGACCGGAACGTCAGCCCACCAATACCAGGGTGAAACACCTATAGCACGAGATACGGAGAGCAAGCCATATGCAGTTCCCCTACGGTCACTTCCTGCTATCACCAAAGCCTGCTTCACGCCCCGCAACGGACTTTTAACCAGCTGGATCACATAGCTTTCCCAACGTCCCGTCAGTCCAAGCGTGTCAATCTGTCCTTTAGAAACCATCTCATCAATCAGCCTATTATGCCCAACAGTTCCTACAATAATGCTATGATCAGCCAGCAGAGCCTTATCCGAACCATAAACAATTTTCTTTCCCGTGACCCGCTGTACATCATCTGCAAACAATTCTGACGATTTCTTTATCACAGAAAAGTCTGCTTCATCATAATATAATGAAGCACACTCCCTTGAATCCACCAAAGGAAATACATTGTCGCCATTGACCTTCAAGGAAAGAGAAACCTGAGCAAAGACTGCAGATGAAGCAATCATCACTGCTGCACCCGCTATAAATCTTTTGCAAGCATTCATAATAATAAATTTTAACAAGTTAAACTAGAATATATTCTCTATATCAGCGCAAACCGCCACACCGACCCGTGAATCGGCACAGCCATAATACAAATAAAGTTTACGCTTATAATATGCCAGTCCTTCAATAAAGACTGTGCCGTCTGCATACTGGCCGCTCTTTTCGAAAGAAGCTTCAGGAACAAAGAATGGTTTGTTCAAACGCCCGACAACCTTACACGGATCAGCCTTATCAAACAGCAGCTGCCCTCCACAATATGCTCCAGCATGATATAATGTATCACCCTTTATCCCACGCTCGTTCTTTCCATTATACAACAGGACGATCCCATGCTTCGTACGGACGGCAGGAGGACCGCACTCTGTCATCTGACTGTCAAAATATCCTTTTCGGGGAAGAGCAAGTTTCTTCAGCTGACGCTTCTCATCCAAAACGGGATACCAGTCAACCAGATTCTCTGAAACAGCCGCATGCACGGCATATTCCCCCCAATACATAAAATATTTGCCATCCACTTTATCAATGACAAGCCTGCCGTCTTTCACTTTCGTAAGTATAGACGCCGATTTACTGGGCATATCAGCAAAACGTCCGTCATATGCCTTCAAAAAAGCCAGCCCGTGTTTCGTCCAATGCTTCAGATCCCACGAAGTAGCGACAGAAAGACGGGGTTTTTTACGGTTCCAGGATGTATACAGCATCACGTATTGCCCTTCTTCTGTCATTGCCACACGGGGATCTTCGCATCCTCCAGGCCAGTCTATCTCTTTAAACGCATCATCGCAGGGATAAAGCACAGGAACAGATGACCGCGAGAAAGACAGCCCATCAGTACTTTCTGCATAGCCTATGCGGGAAGTCCGCTTGCCGATACCGACTCCGGACTTATCTTCTGCCCGATACAAAACAACGATCTTTTCTCCGGTTGCAACGGCTGCCGGATTAAAGACATCACCTTCTTCCCATTTGACCGATTGCTTACGCATGGGACAAAAAAAGTCTGTTGACGAACGGGGTTCAAGGACGGGATTCGCTCCCTCAGGACGGACAAACGGACCTAATGACCATGGATGTGACATATCTTCTTCTCCCGATGACGCAAAAAGCACCACAGAAAACGACAGTCCGACACCCAACAAAAAAGATCTCACCAAGCTATTCATTTCAATTTTCGGGTTACTGTTTCGACATTCCAACCTTTTATTCTCAATATCAGACCACCGGCCAAATTTCTCTCTGCCGTTTCAATGGTAACCGTTTTTACCTCTCCCGGCATCAACGAGAAGAAATTATCTGTATAGAACGAGGGGCGGACAGGCTGCATTTCAGCATTCAAAAATTGCAGTTGGTTGAAAAAAGCAATCTGTCTTGAAGTATTTTTCAATACCACATCAACCAAGCAGCGGCCATTGGCTATCTTCATTTTATAAGAAGATTTCAACCTGGAATGTTTCATATGCTGCAAATCTTCAAATCCCGACGTTGCTGGTCCTGTCAAAGTATTCTTTCCCTCATATTTATCTTTTGAACGCCAATAGAAATTTGAAGAAATTTCCTCTCCCTTTTCATTCTCCAGAACCAGCCGTATGAAATGTACCTGTGAAATCTGTTCCGGGAAATCAATCCGGAAGACATCATTCACAACTCCATCACAAGGCAAATCAACTCTAGCTTCTTTTTCCCAAACCTTTCGGCTGTCCATATCATATACCACAGCCTTCACCCGGCAGTTGTCGAATGCCTTATAATAATCATTTACCACAGACACTGTATTTGTCAGATAGTCAAACTGGGCATGCAAAGGTTCCAAGGCATTCGCTGTATGATACAGAGAAGCCGTTGGCTCCAAAGACCAGTCCCACATTCTTGCCGAAACCTGCCGCACCGGACAATTGTGGTACCAGAACAGCACGCCCGAACAAAAGCGGCTACCATAATCCAGCTTATTATAGTTCCATACCTCCCAAATGCTCTTCGAATTGACAGCGCCAACAAGCTGCCCTTTGGCCGCAAACTCATCAATGGATTGCGACACGCCATATTGATTCACCAGGTCTGTATAAAGTGTCGTCATGCCGTGAAAACCGTTTCCGTCCAAATAATCCCATACCTCTTTGTTTATAGGCCAAAGGTCTTTTTCGTCCATCATTTCACGAAGGATCTCAACTGTAGGCAGAGTGGGCGCACCATATTCCGGATTAAATCCATTGACCCGACTGCCGCGGGGAGAAGCAGTATCTTCATAATGCTGCATCGGATTAACTTGCTTATAAGGACTCCCGTCATGCACTCCTGCACATTCCGACTGCATCTGATACCCGCGCGTTCCATCCAGCTCTTCCAGCAGGGAAGACATTCCGCTCACTTCAGTACTTTCATTAGACGCCACATAGTAAGCCAGCGACGGATGATTCCGTATGCGCTTCACAGTAGAAGCTACGTTGCTAAAATACACACTTCTGTCCTGTGGATGCTTCGTATCTCCTGTCATCCAGAATTCCTGCCACACAAGAATGCCCAGTTCATCGCAAAGCTGGAAGAAATAATCTGATTCGGCTATGCCACCGCCCCACATGCGCAGCAGATTGATGCCTGCCTGACGTGTATACCGAAGCTCCGCATAGGTACGCTCGTCCGAATTGCGCAGCATGGCTTCAGGTATCCAATTGGAACCTCGGATAAACAAACGTTTGCCGTTCACGTAAAAGCTCCGCGAACCGTCCGGTGTGTTTACATCAGACACGATCTCTCTGATACCAAAAGTCGTACTGACAGAGTCACAGGGGTTATCATTTACATATACCGTCAGTTTCACTTTATATAGATTCTGCGGGCCTTTATTGACGGGCCACCACAGTCTTGGGTTTTTCATAACCAGCTGCGGATAATCAGCAGGTGCAAAAGTCAACAGTTTGCGTTCTCCACGCATCAGACTCACGTGTTGTTCAAAAATGATATCCTCGCCTACAATCTCTCCTCTGACCCTACAACGGACAGTACGGTTTGCATTAGACGGATTTATTACTTCTACAGATACTGTTTCATGCGCTTCATCATAATCAGGCTTCCGCAAGTCGGATTTCACAAAAGGATCCCGCAAAGCCACATCTCCTGTGGTATATAGCGAAATGCCCCTCCAGATTCCAGTGCAACGGTCACGGATACCGTCCATAAACGTAAAGTCCCACCCCACACTCATCAGCATGGTCGTATTCAAGCCAATGTTTCCGTTGCCGCCATTATGAAATTCGCCCGCAGCCCCCCATGTTTTCGGTGCTGTAGAACCAGGCATATCTACAGGATAAACCTTGATGGCCAAAACATTCGACGAACCGACATTGACAAAATCTGTTACATTGATGACTTCTTTGACGAACATCCCATTGATCATGCTCAGCAAATTCCCATTGACCCAAACCTCAGCTCTATAATTGATGCCATCCAACTGCATCCAGACATTCTTTTTGTCAAATGTTTCCGGGACAGCAAATTCTGTCCTGAACCAATAAGTATAAAAGTCCCTGCCTGTTTCTGAAATATCAGGAATCAGGTGAGAATCCAGCTTGTTGTTGATTCCATAATACGGTTCAGGATAAACCTTATTATAGACCAGCGAACGCAACACGGTGCCTGGAACAACAGCAGGCATCCATCCTTCCGTGCGATATCCCAATGTAGAAATATGCTTGCCATCGTCACTGAGATCTTGCACCCTCTTCATCTTCCATACATGGCAGCCCCCATGCACGGCGTCAGAAGCAAGCCATATACGGGCTGTATCCATAGCTTCCCGCCCCTTATGCTGCCCCATAACAGGAGCAGCATAAGGAAACAGCAAGATTATCAAAAAAGCATAAAGGAAACGCATAGCTTCTCTTCAAGATTATTTCTTCAATTGAGTCAAAGCTACAGCGCACCACAAATAAGGCGCCTGGCCATGATAATCGCCTACATTGCGCTTCCGGTCATAATAATACTGCTTGTCATTCTTTTTATTTGTACCGGTGCAAACATTACGTACATCTCCATTTTCATTTACATAAGCAACCATAGCCATCCATGCTTTACGAGCCACCGGCGCATATTCTTCAGCATCCAGCCAGCCATTCTTTATTCCTTCAATAAAAGCATATGCAAACATGGCCGAGCCTGAAGTTTCTATCCAGCAATCAGGCTGATCCAACAACTGGCGCCACATGCCCTCTTCTGTCTGAAACTCTTTCAGACTTTTCATCATCTTATGATAACCTTTCAGAATACGTGGACGATATTCACTGTCTTTAGGCAAACAACGCAACAATTCGGTCATTCCCGCAGCCATCCAGCCATTTCCACGCCCCCAATAGTACGGAACATCCGTTGCATGATAAAACAAGCCGTTCGGGCGCTGCAGTTCATCCAAATAAAGAACCATTTCTTTAGCTGCACGATCCACATATTTGCGGTCGCCCGTAACCAAATAGGCTTGTGTTTGCACGATTGTAATCATATACATATCGTCAATCCACAAACGTGACTGCCAGGAATATCCTTTTTCCGCCCATTCTTTTTGGCTGGCCGACGCATTTTCCGGAACTTCCCACTGTGTATCGGCATAAGGCATGCCCAAGTCATAATAACGTTTTTCTCCTGTTATCCTGTAAAGAGTCAGAGGCAGGCTTCCAAACATGTTTACATCTACATGATTCATAATAGGAAGCAAGGCTTTCTCTGTCGTGAACAAAGGTTCAAAACGATTCTGCAATTGTTTTACCAGCTCTTTATCTTTTGTGACATCGCCAAAATTCAGTGCTCCATTCCATGTAAACGTTTCCGGATAGCTTATCCATTTTCCTACATGCAACAAATGTTTGCCCCCCACAAAATGATAGGCCATCCGTTTGCCTATTACTTCCGGTTCATATCCTCTAGGAAAATCTTTCAACAGGTCAATCTGAGCAGATGCAGACTGAAACGACAACATAAGCGCAAACGCAGCAATAACTTTCTTAATCATACTTACTTAATTTATCGATTATTAATAAAACTTGTTTCTACAAAGTTAACTCGTATCCTTTTTTCAAACTATCACAGATATCCTAACTAATGAAAGAAATATCCCATTAAGCACTATATGATATGATTATTGCAATCAAAAGAAAGAAAAGCCACTCTATTTCACGAAGTCCTTTGGCAACATTCCGAATTGCTTCAGAAAACATTTGGCAAAGTAAGAAGGAGAGTTAAAGCCAACAGCGTAGCAAACTTCATTCACCCTGCATTTACCTTCCTTCAACAACTGAGCAGCCCGCTTAAGACGCTCTATACGCAAATATTCATTAGGAGTCAAATCCAGAACGCCTTTTATTTTGCGATAAAAGTTAGAACGGCTCATATTCATACAATCCGCCATATCGTCTGTTGAAAAGTCCGAATTGTTTAGATTTGCAGAAATAATGTCATTCAATTTCTTTATAAATTCTTCATCCGCTTTTGTCAGAGCCATCGTATTTACAGCTACAAATGGGGACTTTGCAAAAGACTGGCGCAACTTTTCTCTATTATTAATTAAATTAGCGATAACAGCCAATAAATATTCGGTTGAGAAAGGTTTTTCAATATAGGCATCAGCACCCATTTCCAGTCCCTCCAGCTTAGATGACATATTGGTTTTGGCGGTTAACAGTATAACTGGTATATGGCTGTAGTTCAGGTCAGCCTTAATCGTTTTACAGAGTTCAAAACCGTCCATCACGGGCATTACGACATCACTGATTACCAGATTCACAAAATGCTCATCCAGTATACACAAAGCTTTTTCTCCATTGGAAGCGGTCAACACCTCATATTCATTCGACAACTGACGAGCTATGAATGAAAGCATACTTGCATTATCTTCAACGACCAATAATGTCAGTTTCGCGGTTTTGATCTCTCCGCTATGCTCATTGCATAAACTGTCTGATTCCACACTGCCTACAGCATCCGACTCCAGAACAATCGTAGAAGAGTGCATGACCGGCAGCCTCAAACAAAATTCGTTCACATCATCCCTATCCGACATGAAAAGACTCCCCTGATGCAATTCCGCCAACGAACGTGATAGAGCCAGCCCTATGCCTGTGCCCGCAGACACTTGCCCGCCGCTCTGACCATCAAAACGAATAAAAGGCTTAAATATTTCCTCTTTCATCGCAGATGGGACTAAATTTCCATCATTTATTGCAGAAATCTGAAAATTCTGACCCGTAGAATCAACCTGCAGCCGAACATGTATATAACTGGCTGCATACTTCAAGGCATTATTAAACAGATTGCTGATAATCTTAGTGAATGCTTCTTTATTTACATGCGCATAAAAATCCTGATCGAAAAGTTCTAATGTAAAGTCCAGACTCTTTTGCCTTGCTGTAGAAGTAAAGCGCAAATGAGTTTCACGTAAAATTTCTGAAATATTACATTTGCTGAAATTTAAGCGGAAACCATGACTTTCCGCCTTTCTGAAATCCAACAACTGGTTTGTCAAACTCAACAGTCTTTCTGTATTTTGCTGCATAATATTTAAATCCTCCCATGTTTCAGAGTCCAGCCCGCTCTTTTTAAGGATATTCTCCAACGGACCCTTTATCAATGTAAGAGGAGTTCGTATTTCATGCGCAACATTTGTAAAGAAATCAAATTTAGCCCTATAAATCTCACGTTCTTTCTCCTGCTCAAATTTTTCAATCTGCCTGCAATGACGACGAATGCTTCGCTGTTTCAGATACCAGAAAACATAAAATGAACATCCCATGAATGTCAACGCATAGACAATATATGCCCATACAGAACAATATAGAGGAGGACGTATTTCAATCAACAGTTTTTTGCCCACTTCATTCCAAACTCCATCGCTGTTTGAACCTTTGACTTGAAACACATAATTGCCATACGGCAAGTTTGAATAACTGATCAAAGAGCTTTCGCGCATGAGCAGCCAGTCACTGTCAAAACCGTCCAGTTTGTACATCAACCGATTCATCTTCGGAGCTTGATAGCTCAAAGCCGCTATACGCAAAGAAAATGAGTTTTGATCAGAGCGCAAAGATATTTTATCAGCAAAGGTTATGTTTTGTTTCAGAGGCGAATCTTCTTCCCCCACACGAACCGCTTTGCCAAACAACATAAAATCCGTCACTACAACAGGAGGAACATATTTATTTTCAGTAAAATTCTCTGGCGTAAAAGCTACAAAACCATTTGTACAGCCAAAATAAATCTTTCCGTCATCAGATATAAAACTCGAACGATAATTGAACTGGTCATCCAACAGACCGTTCGCCGTAGTATATACTTTCTTCACCACATTTTCCACGGGATCGAAATTAACAAGCCCACTATTGGTTGTCAGCCAAAACAAACCTTCTGTATCTTCGGCAATCTGATATACCACATCATTGGGCAAACCAACATTGGAATTATATGAAACAAAATCATCAGACTGCAGACGATACTTGCAAAAACCACCTCCTTGGGTTGTCAGCCACACCTGATGGCGTGAATCCTCAAAAATACTAAGAACTTTATCATAAGGAAGACTGGTTGTATCTCCCTCCACATGCATATAATTTTTCCATTTTTTCAGATTCACATCATAACACCAGGCTCCATTGGCATAAGTAGCCAACCACAAATTACCATTATAATCTTCCTTTATATCATAAACAAAACAACCTTTCAATTCCGGTATCTTATGAAAATCATCCGTTGTCCTGTCGTAACGCAGCAGGCCAAACATCGTTCCCAGATAAATATTGCCCGCATTCGTCCTGCAGATTGAAAAGATGCTGTTGTCTATCAACGTTCCTTTGGATTCTGTTTTCTGGTATGTCCTGACAATCTTTCCACTCCTGGTATCTATAATTTTCAGTCCTTTCGAAAAAGTACCTACCCATAATTCATTGTCAACCAAACATAATCCATGTATATTTGAGAATCTTTCGCTCGCCTCAAAAAAAGAAAACTCTCGAGTTGCTGGATTATACCGATTTAAACCGCCGTCTTCAGTGCCAATCCATAAGATACCCTGCTTGTCCTGGCAAAATTCACGGACCCGCATTCCGTGAAGACTTTTATCATCTGCCTTGGGATAATATTTTTCAAAATAGGTATAGGGCTGTGGGTAATAATTTACCCCTCCGAAATAAGAACCGATCCAGATTCCTCCCTCCCTATCTTTGCATAACGAATAAATCGCATTGTCTGAAAGCGAATAAGCGTCGTACATGGAACTGCGCAAGTGTACATAGTTGCTTGTACGGACATTATAAATGTAAATGCCCGATTCTGTCCCAACCCAAAGTTCATCTCCGGAGTTAACCAACAGATCCCTACAGTAAATATTTTCCTCTAATTCGTCTACGCTCAATATGCAACGAAGACGGCCTGATGTCAGATTCAATTCTTTAACGCCACGAGTCGATCCGATATACATACGATTGTAACTACCAACCAGCATTTTGACAACCACCTCATTATCGAATATTTCCTTGCCGTCTGCTGACAAATAAGAGTGAAGTGTAGAAAAACAATCTTTAGTATAATAAAGGCCATCACCATAAAAACCAACCCATATTGTTCCGCTGTTATCAAAAGCCAAAGATTGGACATTTGTCGAAATTCCAGGAAAATGCTGCAAAGAATAATTCAGCAGTATGTGATTTCGTAGATCATAACAAAAAACACCCTGCATCTCCACAGCCATCCACACACGTCCTTCATTATCTCCCACGATTGTGGTTACAGAACGTTCTATTCTTACACCGTCCTTACTAGATAATTTAAAATGTTCAAACTGATCTCGTTCAGGATAATAAATATACAAGCCCAAATCGGTTCCAACCCATATATGCCCTTCCTTGTCCTCATAAAGAGAAGTCACAAAATTATTTCCCAAACTATGAATATCATTGCTGTTGTATTTATACTGACGGAACAGCAAACCGTCATAGCGATTTAATCCATCCTTGGTTCCAAACCACATGAAACCTTCACGATCTTGCAATATAGCATTGACCGTATTTTGGGAGAGCCCATCCTCTACACTAAAATTTTTAAAGTAATAGTTCTGATTTATAGCCTGCAAATTGCAGCACACTATAGCAGCAAACAAATTTATAAGAACAAAGAATATAATCTTTTTCATGGTAATGGTATATGCTGGTTCAATATTAGGATTTCAAATGTAGAACAAAATATACCATACCCATGAAAAATATGTACCAATAAATACAAAAATAGTCTATTGCTCTTATATTACACAGCCTTGCAATCCCTTCACACCCATAATAAGAGCCGCGCAAGGCTGGATACAGTACTTGGTCAGAATCAATTATCACCTACTCAAAATGTACAGAACCAAAGAATTCCGGACAATGGAAACAGGGTTCCGGAAGATTTATCGGATTCCATGACAAGAAATGGGGAGTTGCCAACAGATCACCGCACTTATAAAAATTAGCACGCGCGGTCATTCCAACAAAGTGCTCAATTTGGTGACAGAAGAAAGCATCTGCAGGAATCAGCAGAGCCATCTGCCATTCACACTCTCCCATCCGCTCCTCAAAAGGAGCTTTTCCCAACGAGCTCCAACGTTTCACAGCCGATGTTACTTCAACAGGCGCATGTTCTCTCTCACCTTTACGCCCATAGCCTATCAATAACGTTCCCCCACAATTACATTCCAAATTATAATAATTTTCCTTATCTCCCGGAACTTGAAAAAAGAACTCGCAGCAGGAATCCTCCCATACACGTCCGCTATCAGAAGCAGCTACAGCACGTACACTCGCTTCTTTGACGCGATATTCCAACAGAAGACTCCTGCCTGTATGAGCAATTCGGAATTTAACATCCGGACAATAAGGATAATCTTTCCAATTCACACAGCATATAGGCTGAAAAACAACAGCAGATGCGTCCAACAGGGCTGGAATTTGTTGTGCCTCCAAAACTTTATCGTCACATGAAACCTTCGAAATACACATTGTTTTCATACAAATACAGATTTTTCATTGATAAGCACAAACTTAATAAAAAAATTTGAAACGACATTGGTTTCCGGCCTAAACCTGTCCTCCACTGCACAAAAAG